>NZ_JBFAMR010000002.1:0-166583 GCF_040656595.1 Actinoplanes sp. NPDC049802 | reverse complement strand
GGGACGGCAGGACGCCGGGACGGCAGAGCGCCGGGACGGCAGGACGCCGGGACGGCAGGACGCCGGACGGCAGAGCGCCGGGACGCCGGGGTGGCAGGGTGCCGGGGCGCACCGTTGGTGCGCCTGTGGCGCCCGCCCGGCGGCAGATGGGGCCGAGCGATTCGGCACGCATGCAGGGCACGCATGCAGGGCCCTGCGGGGTCGCTCACGAGTGTCACAGCGGTGTTCGGGCGCACAGTCGGTGCGCTGTGCGCCCCCGCACGCCCGGCGGGCGTACAGGCGGGCGGTTTCGCCAGAGCAGGGTCGGGGTTGTTTCGGCGTTGGGGAAGCCGCGCTCAGTGCCGGCCGGGCGTTTTGTTGTCGCTTCCGTCGCGGGAATCGGGTGGGAGTGCGGCGAGGTCGCGATGCGGCCAGGCGGCGCCTGCTGGGCCACGCTGCGGCTCCGCGTGATCCGTGCGACAGAACCGAACCGCCCGTGCGGGTGACCACGGCGAGCCGGAGCCGGGAACGACACCTATTCTCGGCCCGTGCCGGTCTCTCGTAAGCGCAAGAAGTCATCGAAGTCCGCGGCGGCGGCCAAGGCGAGCCGCCGTCGTGACCACACCCGCCGGGTGTCGCTGGCCAATCTGGTCTCCGGCTGGACGGAGGCGCACGCCCGCCGGGTGGAGGCGGCCCGCCCGCACGCCCGGGCCCTGGCCGAGTCGCTGCGGGAGTCACCGGCGACCGGAACCGTACTGGAGGACGAGCTGTGCGCCCGGCTCGGCCCGCTGCTCACCGAGCTGGCGGACCGTCCCGCGGACGGCCGCGAGCGGCTCGGCGAGCCTTTCACCGAGGACGACCACCACATCGGCCCGGAGCAGTTCGCCGAGGCTCTGGCCGACGCAGTCGCCCAGACCGGCGTGGAGCCCGCCGAGACCGGCGTGGAGCCCGCCGAAACCGGCGGCGAGCACGGCGCCGAGCGGGTGCGGGCCGCGGTCGCCGCGATCCTGCCGTCTCCGCTTCGCGAACGGACCGGCCTGGAGATGCCCGGCCCGGCGCTGGGCGGCGCGGTGCTGTGGACCCCAGACCGGTACGGCACCCGGTTCGCCGTGGTCGCGCCGTTCGCCGTGCCGGACGGCCCGATCCGCTGGTATCTGTGGGACATCGACGCCTGCGGCATCATGCCGCTGCCGGTGCACGCCGGCTTCTACGCCTCGCCCGAGGAGGCCCTGGCCGCCTGGCAGGTCGGCGTCGGCCCGGTCGCGGCCGGCGGCACCTGCTGGCGCGAGGCCGACGACCCGGAGCTGCTCAAGGATGTGCTCCCGGCGCTGTCCGGGCTGACCGCGCTCGGTGGCGAGTCGGTCGAGCAGCACGCCGAGTACCTTCGCTGCCGCCGCCTGGCCGAGACGGTCGTCGCGTCACTGCCCGCCCACCCGGTGCCGCGCCGGCGGGAGGACCTCCCGGCACTCGCCGCCGAGTGGATGCGGCGGTGCCCGGATACGCGGGACGAGGCCATAGCCCTGCTCGATGCCTGGCCGTCGGACGTGCCGTCGCTGGCGGTCGGCTGCTCGCCGCACCGGGTGGCCTGGACCGTCCGGAACATCCGCGACGAGTACATCCTGGACGAGGAGTTCGCCGACCGGGTGCTCGCCCTGCTGCCGGCCTGGGTGGACCTGCTGGCGACCCGCAACGGCGTCGTTCCCGAGCTGGTGGCGCGCGCCCGCCCGTACGCTGAAGGTCTGATCCATCCGGATGTCGCCCCCGGCGACCGTGACGCCCACCAGGCTCGCGTGATCGAGTAGCTGGTCGTGAGCGCTGCCTCAACTCCCGCGAGAAAGCGCTCAGGGCCGGCTGGAGTTGATCGTCCGGCTGGTCGTGGGTGTTGCTTCGGCGCGTGGGAGACAGGGCCGGCTGGAGTTGACCGCCCGGCTCAGCCGGCGCGGGACTCCTTGGTGCGGCCGATGACCGCGCCGAACAGTCGGCGGGCCTGCTCGGCGCGCAGGCCGACGAACACGCCGGTCGCCGCGACCAGGATCTCGCCGGGCTCGGCCGCGGTGGTGATGGAGCCGGCCACGGTGACCCGGCGGCCGTCCACGTCGACCACCTCGGCGGTCAGCCGCAGCGGGGTGAGCAGCGGCACCGGCTTGCGGTAGCCGGTGTCGAGCCGGACGGTCATTCCCGGGTTGCCGGAGGCGCCGGCCGCGTAGCCGAGCATCTGGTCGAGCAGCATGGCGCTGACCCCGCCGTGCGCGTAGCTGGGCGGACCCTCGAACGCCAGCCCGAGCGTGCACTCGCCGACCGTGACGTCACCCTCCTGGCGGATCTCCAGGGGTGGGGCGAAGGCGCTGCCCGCACCGGTCACCGGGTTGTAGAGGCGCACCCCGGCGCGCACGTCGTCGGCGGACGGCGGCTCGTGCCGGCCGCGGACCCGTACGCCGAGCGGGGCGGCGGCCTGCCGGATCCGCTCGGCGGCACGCAGCAACTCCTCGGTGGGCGCCTCTGTGGCGGTGGCGTGCTCGACGAGCAGCCGCAGCGCGTCGCCCAGCTCGCTGATCGCCTCGCGCCGGCGCGGCAGCGCGTCATCGACGGCGTGCAGCCGGCGGCCGTTCTCACTTTCGGTCACCCTGTCAGGCTCCTATACGGCGGCCTCGTCGCACCTAGTGAATCTCATCACACTGCTATAACCTGTTCTAGTTATTGCGGAGAGGTAAAGCGCCCGGCGGATGGAGAGGCCATGGCGGTCACCGTGGAATACGACGTCGTCGTGGTGGGCGCCGGTGCCGCCGGGATGACAGCGGCGCTCACGACCGCCCGCAGCGGACTGAACACGGTTCTCATCGAGAAGGCGCCCGTCTACGGTGGATCGTCGGCCCGCTCCGGCGCCGGGATCTGGGTGCCGAACAACGACGTGATCCTCGCCGCCGGGGTTCCGGACACGTTCAGCAAGGCCGACACCTACCTGGCGGCCGTGGTCGGGCCCGAGGTGCCGGCCGCCCGCCGGCACGCGTTCCTGGTCAACGGGCCGCGCGCCATAGCCTTCCTCCAGCGCTGGACGCCACTGCGGTTCGCCTGGATGAAGGACTACCCGGACTACTATCCGGAGCTGCCCGGCGGCATGCCCACCGGCCGGTCCATCGAGCCGCGGGCCCTCGACGCCAACGTCCTCGGCGACGAGCTGGCCCACCTCAACGGGCCGTACCAGGCCAGCCCCGCCGGGACGGTGGTCTACACGGTCGACTACAAGTGGCTGTCGCTGATCGCCCGGCACCCGCGCGGCGTCGCCACGGCCAGCGAGATCGTCTGGCGTTACCTCCAGCTCGCCGCCCAGGGGCAGAAACCGGTCACCATGGGTCAGGCGCTGGCCGGCGGGCTGCGGGCCGGGCTGATCGCCGCCGACGTGCCGGTCTGGCTGAACACGCCGCTGCTCGACCTGCACGTGGAGAACGGCCGGGTGGCCGGGGTGCTGGCCCGGCGCGCCGGCGCCGAGACCCTGATCCGGGCCCGGCGTGCCGTGGTGATGGCCAGCGGCGGGTTCGAGCACAACGAGCGGATGCGCAAGCAGTACCAGGCCGCGCCGATCGGCACCGCCTGGACCATCGGCGCCGATTCCAACACCGGCGACGGCATCGAGGCCGGACAGCGGGCCGGCGCCGCCCTCGCGCTGATGGACGACGCCTGGTGGGGGCCGATGATCCCGTTGCCGGGCGAGCCGTGGTTCTGCCTCTCCGAGCGCACCCTGCCCGGCACCATCTTCGTCAACTCCGCCGGGCAGCGGTTCGTCAACGAGGCCGCGCCGTACAGCGACGTCGTGCACGTGATGTACGACAAGGGCCACATCCCCTGCTGGATGATCACCGACCAGGACTACCGGAACCGGTACCTGTTCAAGGACCTCGCCCCGCTGCTGCCCTACCCCGACGAGTGGTACGAAAGCGGCGCCCTGGTCAAGGACTGGACCATCGCCGGGCTGGCCGCGAAGATCGGCGTGCCGGCGGGCGCGCTGCGAGCCACGATCGACCGGTTCAACGCCCAGGCCCGCGCCGGCCGCGACACAGACTGGCACCGGGGCGACAGCGCCTACGACGCCTACTTCGCCGACCCCACCAACAAGCCCAGCCCGTGCCTCGCACCGATCTGGCTGCCGCCGTTCCACGCCTTCACGATCGTCCCCGGCGACCTCGGCACCAAGGGCGGCCTGCTCACCGACGCCCGCGCCCGGGTGGTGCGCCCGGACGGCTCGGTGATCCCCGGCCTGTACGCCGCCGGAAACGCCGGTGCCGCCGTGATGGGCCACAGCTACGCCGGCGCCGGCTCCACCCTCGGACCCGCGATGACCTTCGGACACGTGGCCGGCCTCGACGTGGCGGCCACACCGTGATGAGGAGGAAGACATGCCCAAGGTGAGCGTCTCGGTCACCACCACCGCCGAGCCGGACAAGGTGTGGCAGGTCGTCACCGATCTGCCCCGGACGCCCGAGTGGAACAGCATGCACCAGGGTTTCACCGGCGACGTGCCGGCGACGGTGGCGGAGGGGACCACGTACAAGCAGAAGGTGAAGTTGATGGGCATGCCCGCCGAGATGGCCTGGAAGGTCGTCGCCGCGGACGCCCCGAACCGCCTGGAGATGGCCGGCGACGGCCCGATGGGCGTCAAGGCGAAGAACCGTTTCGTCATCGAGCCCGAGGGCGCCGGGTCCCGGGTCACCTACGAGATGGAGTTCGCCGGGCCGGCGCTCAACGGGCCGATGGCCGCCATGCTGGAGAAACAGGCCGGGCCCGCCGCACAGCAGGCCGTCGAGAAGCTGACCGCCCTGGCAGGCTGAACCGGCGTGTGGGGTTTGGGTGCGCTCCGCGCCCAAACCCCACACGCCGGGATCTGGGTGCTGAAAACCAGTGTGTTGAGTTGGGGTGCGCTCCGCACCCGAACTTCACACGCTGGGTTTGGGGTGCTGAAGATCAGCGTGTGGGGTTGGGGTGCGCTCCGCGCCCCAACTCAACACACTGGTTTAGCGGACCAGCAGGCGGGTGGCCAGCTCGAGGTGGTTGACGACGTCGTTCGCGGACGCCCGGCGGGTCACCCAGGCCACCAGGTTGGACAGCCACACGTCACCGATCACCCGCGCCTTGGCCCGGTCGTCGGCGGTCGGCTCACCGTCGTCGCCGGAGTGCATGGCGCGGGTGAGCATGTCCTCCATCAGCCCGGCCACCGTGTTGACCTCGGCACTGGCGGACGGGTCGGCGAACATGAACGCCCGGGTCATCGCCTCGGCGAGCAGCGGCTCCCGCTGCATGGTCCGGGTCATCCGGCCGAGCACGTAGAGGGTCCGGTCATACGGCGTGTCGCCGGGGATCGGCTTGCGCCCGATCTTCTCCTGGATCGTCTCGAACTCGCCCGCCAGCGCCGACACCAGCAGGTGGATCTTCGACGGAAAGTAGCGGTAGAGCGTGCCCAGGGCGACGCCGGCCCGCTCGGCGACCGTGCGCATCTGCACCGCGTCATAACCACCCTTGGACGCCAGCGCCAGCGTGGCCTCCAGGATGCGGCGCCGCCGGTCGCGCTGCGCCGCTGAGCCCGCGACATCGACGCCGGTAAGCGCTCCTCGCGCGCCGTTGGTGGTACTCGTTCTCGTGACTGCCATGGTCGCCCTCTCGCCTGTGAATCAAGCCTAGCAACGGCGCGTTGCGTCCCGGTGTCACCTAACCGTGGTACGCGCAAACTGAAACGTGTTCTAATCAGTGTCATGGATTTTCAGCCGGACGAGTCGCAGCAGGCGATCATCCGCCTCGCCGGTGAAGTGCTGGACGGCGCCGCCGGCGATCCGGACAAGACGTGGGCCGCGCTCGGCCAGGTCGGGCTGCTCACCCTCGCGGTCCCGGAACGGCTCGGCGGCGCCGGGCTCGGCGTCCTGGAGACCGCGCTCGTGCTCACCGAGATCGGCCGCCGGGCCCTCGACCTGCCCGCCGCACTCGGGCACCTGACCGCCGTCCTCACCGTCGCCCGGTGGGGCACCGCCGACCAGCAGGACGAGCTGCTCGACGGGCGGATTCTCGGCCTCGCCGTCGCCGAGCCGGGTGACCCCCTGCCGGAAACGCCGCGAACCACTGCCTCCGGTGTCAAGGTCGGTGTCACCACAGCCGACCGGCTGCTGGTCACGGTCGCCGGGCCGGGCATCGTGGTCATCGACCCGGCCGGGCCCGGCGCCTCCCTCGCCGGCGGCGTGCTGCGTCTCACCGGCGCACCGGGACAACCGCTCGGCGGCCGCGACTGCCACACCGATCTGCACCGGTACGCCGTGGCCGGCGCCTGCGCGCTCGGTGACGGGGCGCTCGCCGGGGCACTCGCCCTGACCGCCGAACACGTCCGGACCCGGCGCCAGTTCGGGCGGCCGCTCGCCACCTTCCAGGCCGTCGCCCAGCAGATCGCCGACGTCTACATCGTCGCGCGTACGCTGCACCTCGCCGGCCTGACCGCGGCATGGCGGCTCGGCACCGGCCGGAACGCCGACGACGACCTGCACGTCGCCGCCCAGTGGCTCACCGCCGAGGCCCCGCACGCCGCCCGCACCTGCCACCACCTGCACGGCGGCCTCGGACTGGCGATCGACTACCCGCTGCACCGGCACACCACGCTGATCCGCGAACTGGTCCGTTTCCTCGGCGGCGCCGAACATCGGCTGACGCGGCTCGGCGAGCGGCTCGCCGTTCCGGGTGGTGCCGAACATCGGCAGACGCGGCTCGCTGTTTCGGGTGGTGCCGAAGGCCGGCAGACGGGGCTCGCCGTCTGGGGCGACGCCGAAGACCGGCAGACGCGGCTCGCTGTTTCGGGTGGTGCCGAAGACCGGCAGACACGGCTCGCCGAGGGGCGGGAGCGGTCGGCCACTCCCGGACGGACCGGCGCCGGGACGACGGGGCTGTTCCTCGACCTGACCGGTGAGCAGCGCGCCCTGCGGGACGAACTGCGCGCCTACCTGCCGACGGTGATGACGCCCGCCGAGCGCGACGAGCTGCGGCGCGACCGGCTCGGGCCCGCCTACCGTGACGTGGTGGCCCGGCTCGGCCGCGACGGCCGGCTCGGCCTGGGTTTCCCGGTCGAGTACGGCGGGCGCGGCCTCGGCCCCGTCGAGCAGCAGATCCTCGTCAACGAGGCGGCCCGCGCCGACGTACCGTTGCCCGCCGTCACCCTCCAGACGGTCGCGCCGACCCTGCTCGCGCACGGCACCGAGGAGCAGCGTCGGTTCTTCCTGCCACGGATCCTCGCCGGGGAGCTGCACTTCGCGATCGGCTACACCGAACCGGAGGCCGGCACCGACCTCGCCGCGCTGCGGACCCGGGCGGTGCGCCACGGTGACGAGTACGTGGTGGACGGCCAGAAGACGTTCACCACCGGCGCGCACGTCGCCGACTACCTGTGGCTGGCCTGCCGCACCGACGCGGACGCCGACCGGCACCGCGGACTGTCCATCCTGATCGTCGACACCGGCGATCCGGGCTACTCGTGGACGCCGATCATCACGAGCGACGGATCGCATCACGTCAACACCACCTACCTCAGCGGCGTACGGGTGCCGGTCAGCCGCCGGGTCGGGCCGGAGAACGGCGGCTGGCGGCTGCTCACCGCACAGCTCAACCACGAGCGCGTCATGCTCGGCCCGGCCGGGCGGATCGGCGCACTGCACGATCGGGTGCGCGATTGGGCGTACGCCAACGGGGTTTCGGAGATCGCGGAGGTCCGCCGCGCGCTCGCCCGGACCCACGCGGCGCTGCGTGTGAACGAGCTGCTCAACTGGCAGGTGGCCGGTGGCGAGCCGGCCCCGGCGGACGCTTCCGCCACCAAGGTCTTCTCCTCCGAGTGGCTGTTGCGGCTCGGTCAGGAGCTGGAGGAGCTGGTGGCCCGGCACGGTGATCCGGCCGATCCGGGCACCGCGGACCTGCTCGACTGGCTCGGCCGGCACGCCGAGCGGGATCTGGTGCTGACCTTCGGCGGCGGCGTCAACGAGATCCAGCGGGAGATCATCGCCAGCGCGGGCCTCGGCCTGCCCCGAGTGCCCAGGTAGGTAGCGGATGATCGAGGACGTCGTGACGCGGTTGACCGAGGCGGGGGAGACGGCGGCGCGGGCCGGGCGGGATCCGGTGAACCTGCCGATGATCCGCACGTGGCTGGAGGCGATGGGGGACGGCAATCCGGTCTACGAGCGTGACGGGGTGGCGCCGCCCGCGATGATCCAGGTGTGGACGATGCGGGGGCCGGCGCCGTCGAGCGACGAGGACCCCTTGCAGGTGATGTCCGATGAATTGGACAGATCCGGGTACGGTGCTGTCGTCGCGACCGATTCCGATCAGGTCTATCACCGGCCGCTCCGGATCGGTGAGACCGTCCGTGTCCGGAGCCGGCTGGAGGGCGCCGCCGGGCCCAAGCGGACCTCCCTGGGCGAGGGCTGGTTCGTCACCACGGTCAGCACCTGGCTGGTCGGCGACGAGCCGGTGGGGGAGATGCGTTTCCGGATTCTGCGCTACAAACCGTCGCCCAGAAAGGACGAACCGGCTCCCGAGCGGATGCGGCCGGTGATCACCGCGGACAACGCCGCCTTCTGGGCGGGCGCCGAAGCGGGCGAACTGCGCCTCCAGCGGTGCGGTGAATGCGGCACCTTCCGGCACCCACCCGGCCCGGCCTGCCCGCACTGCGGCTGCCTGAAACCGGAACACCCGCCGGTCGAGGGAACCGGGCGGATCCACAGCTACGTGGTCCACCACCATCCACCGGTCCCCGGCCGGCGTGCCCCCTACACGGTCGTGCTGGCCGACCTCCCGGAGGGCGTTCGCGTGGTCGCCGAGTACCGCGGGCCCCGCCCCGAGATCGGCGACCCGGTCCGGGTGTCCTTCGACGACGGCCTGCCGGTGTGGCGCCCCGACGTGCCGGTCCTCGGACCGTGGACGATCGAGGTGACACCCACCCTGATCATCAGCACGGCGCTGGCCACCCGCGACTACCAGAACGTGCACCACGACCGGGACGCCGCGGTCCGGCTCGGCGGCAAGGACATCTTCCTCAACATCCTCACCACCACCGGGCTGGTGCAGCGGTTCGTCACCGACGCGCTCGGCCCGGACACGGTGGTGCGCGGCATCCGGATCCGGCTCGGGACCCCCTGCCACGCCTACGACACGCTCACCTTCACCGGGCAGGTCTTCGGCCGTCGCGTGGAGGTCACCGGGCGTACCGCCGCGGGGGTGCACGTCAGCGGAACCGTGGAGGTGGCGCCGTGATCAGCCGGACCGCCGCGATCGCCGGGATCGGCGCCACCGAGTTCAGCAAGGACTCCGGCCGCAGCGAACTGCGCCTCGCCGTCGAGGCGATCCGGGCCGCCGTCGACGACGCCGGCCTGCGGCCCGCCGACGTCTCCGGCCTGGTCACCTTCACGATGGACGACAACAGCGAGATCGCCGTCGCCCGCGAACTCGGCATCGGCGAGCTGACCTTCCTGACCCGGATCGGGTACGGCGGAGGCGCCGCCTGCGCGGTCGTGCAGCAGGCGGTGCTGGCGGTCACCACCGGCCTCGCCGACGTGGTGGTCTGCTACCGCGCGCTCAACGAGCGGTCCGGCCGCCGGTTCGGCCGGGCCTACGCGCCCCCGGACGCCGACGCCGGCTGGCACGTGCCGATGGGCCTGGCCACCCCGGCCGCCCAGGTCGCCATGGTGGCCCGCCGTTACCTGCACGAGTCCGGCGCGACCACCGACGATTTCGGCCGGGTCGCGGTCGCCGCCCGCCGGCACGCGGCCACCAACCCGTACGCCTGGTTCCACGGCCGCCCGATCACTGTGGACGACCATCGCGCCTCCCGCTGGATCGCCGAACCGCTGCGGCTGCTCGACTGCTGCCAGGAGAGCGACGGCGCGGTCGCCGTGGTGGTCACGTCCGCCGAACGCGCCCGCGATCTGCCCCGCCCGCCCGCCGTGATCGCCGCCGCGGCCCAGGGCAGCGGCCCCGGCCAGTACGTGATGACCAGCTACTACCGCCCGGACATGGCCGCCCTGCCGGAGATGGCAGTGGTGTCCCGGCAACTGTGGCGGCAGTCCGGGTACCGTCCGGACGAGGTGCGAACCGCCGTGCTCTACGACCATTTCACCCCGTACGTCCTGATGCAGTTGGAGGAGCTGGGTTTCTGTGGACGCGGCGACGCCCGGCACCTGATCGCCGACGGCGGCATCGAGCTGGGCGGCCGGCTGCCGGTGAACCCGCACGGCGGCCAGCTCGGCGAGGCGTACATCCACGGCATGAACGGCGTCGCCGAAGCGGTCCGGCAGATCCGCGGCACCGCCGTGAACCAGATCCCCGGCGACGGGCCGGTGCTCGTGACCGCTGGCACCGGGGTTCCGACCAGCGCCCTTCTGCTGGAGGCGACCGCCTAGGCTGTGGCGCGGAAGTGATCACGTCACGCACGGGGGAGATCGACTTGTCCACAAGAGTCACGGCCGTCTCGCTGATGACGCTGGCCCTGCTCGCCGGTTGCACACCGGACGAGAAGGGCGCCACGGAAGCGCCGATCGGTCCCGCGCCCAGCGTCACGGCCAGCCCCGTCGCACCGGAGAAGCTGCCGGAGGCCGAGGACCCGACCGGCACGCTCGCCGCCGTCGGCGACGGCGGTGACTGGGACAACTACGTCACCGCGTGCGCCGACGCCGAGCAGGAGGCGATCGTCCAGAACGTGGCGGTCGGCGACGTGAACGGCGACAACACCGCCGACGCGCTGGTCGCGCGCACCTGCGACGCCTCGACCTCCTACTTCCCGTCGACCATCGAGGTCTTCGACGGCAAGTCGCCGGTGGAGAAGCCCACCCGGATCGGCAAGCCGATCCTCACCGACGTCGGCCCCACCGACCAGCCGTGGGTGATCGGCCTGACGGTCAAGGGCGGCGCGGTGACCATCAAGGCGTACGGGACGGACAGCACCGACAGCAACGCCTGCCCCAAGCTGAGGCTCAGCTACCGGTACAAGCTGCAGGGCGCCGACTTCGTGCGGACCGACCGGGCCGCCGACAAGTCCGCCTCCTGCCTGACGATCGAATGACACCGTGCCGCCGACGTCACCCGGTGGTGACGTCGGCGGCACGGTGACCGCCGGCGATCAGTCCTGCGGCTTCGCCTCGACGGCCCGGCCCCCGTTGGCGTTCGCGCCCATCCGGGACAGCAGCCCGGCCAGGTCGATGCCGGTCAGATCGGTGCCCAGTTGCAGACCCTGCGCCACGTTGCTGGCCACCGACTTGGTCAGCGACGAGGCGCCGTCGGTCGAGATGACGGTCAGCTTGTCGATGCCGCTGATCGGGGCGCTGGCCGCCTCGACCACCTGCGGCAGCACCTTGACCAGCAGGTCCATCACCGCGGCGTCGCCGTACTGGGCGTACGCCTCGGCTTTGCGGGCCATCGCCTCGGCCTCCGCCTGACCCTTCGCCAGGATGGCCGCGGCCTCGGCCGTGCCCTCCCGCTCGATCGCCTCGGCGATGGCGGTACGGCGCCGCTGCTCCGCCTCACCCTCCTTGGCGCCCTCGATCGCGTGCGCCTCGGCGAGTGCGGCACGGCGGGCCCGCTCACCCTCACCGACCAGGCGGGCCTGCTCGGCCTGCGCCTGCGCGCCCGCGATGGTGGCCTGCCGCTGCGCGTCGGCGTGCAGCACCGCGGCGCTGCGGGCCGCCTCGGCCTCCTGCTCCACCCGGTACCGGGCGGCGTCGGCCGGCTTGCGCACCTCGGTGTCCAGCTGACGCTGCTTGAGCTCGGCGTTCTGCTCGGCCACCTTCTGCTGCTCGGCCAGGATCTTCTGGTCCCGCTCGGCCTGCGCGAGCGGGCCGGCGGCCGCCGACTGCGCCTTCGCGGCGTCGATCTCGGCCTGGATGGCGGCCTGCTTCAGCGACAGGTTCCGGTTCGCCTCGGCGATCGCCTCCTCGGCGAGCAGCCGCTCCTGCTCGGCGGCCTGCCGGGCGCGGGCCTCGGCGATGGCGGCGTCCTTGAGCACGCGCGCCGCCTCCGGCCGGCCCAGATCCTGCAGGTACGACCCTTCGGCCAGAATGTCCTGCAACTGGAACGTGTCGAGCACCAGACCCTGGTTGGTCATCGAGTGCTCGGCCTCCTCGGCGACCGCGCTGGCGAACGCCGCCCGGTCCCGGATGATCTCCTCGACGGTGAGCCGGCCGACGATCGACCGCAGCGCGCCGGCCAGCACCTCACGGGTGAAGTCCTCGATCTCGGCCTGCTGGTGCAGGAACCGCTGGGCGGCCGCGCGGATCGCGCCCTCGGTGCCGCCCACCTTGACGATCGCGACACCGTGCAGGTCGGCCCGGATGCCCTGCTTGGACACCGCGCCCTTGATGCTCACGTCGATGCGGCGGCTGGACAGGTCCAGCGACTGCAGCTTCTGCACGATCGGCAGCACGAACACCGACGCGCCCATGACGACCTTCTGCCCCGACATGTCGGTGCTGCTGGTGCCGTCCAGACCCTGGGTGGTCTTGCCCTTGCGGCCGGTGATGATGAAGGCCTCGTTCGGGCCGGCCACCTTGATCCGGGAGAGCACGAAAATGATCAGCAGCACGACCAGCAGCACGGCGCCGCCGATCGCGTAGAACAATCCAGACATCTATGCCTTCCCAGTGTGAGGGGTTTCCTCGACAACGACACTCGTCTCGCTGGGCGCCTCGACCACGAAGATCTGGGCGCCCGCCGCGATGGCCCGCTCGGCGCGGGCGTAAAGCTTCACCGGCTGCCCGCCCAGCCGGACACTGACCTCGCCGTACCCCGTACCGGCGGGCACCGGGGTGATCACGACGCCGAGCGAGCCGACCAGATGGGCCCGCTGCGGGGTGGCGTCGGTCCGCATGTTGCGCGCGGCGCGCGACAGACGCCACGCGAGCCAGGCGGCGGGCACGGCGGCGAGCACGCCCAGCGCCATCGACCCGGCGATCAAAGCCGGGGTACGGGCGCCGAACAGCTCCGAAGCGGCCGCCCCGGCGAACCCGAACGCCCCCAGGAAACCGGCGACCACCTCGAGTGACACCGGCCCGCCCGCGTCCGGATGACCGAAGTGCAGCAACTCGCCGCCGAGCAGCGCGAGCGCCAGGACCGCCAAGGCCACGCCGCCGATCACCAGGAACACCACGGTCGCCGTCAGCACCGGCCATCCTCCCAGTTCACGCCGGTAATGAACCGGCTGCGCCAGGGTAGACCAGCCGGGCCACCCGCGCTTCGGCCGAACGACCCGTCAGCGGTAGACCGCCACCGGCGGCGACGCCGGGCCGAGCCGGCTTCGCAGCCACTTGTCGTAGACCCGGGTCCACGTGCCGTCGGCCCGCATCTTCTCCAGCACCCCGTTGACGAACCGGACCATGTCCTCGTTCTCCTTCGGGATGCCGATCCCGGCCGGCTCGTCGGACACCGGCGCCCCGATCACCTCGGTCGTCGGGTCCTGCGCGGCCAGCCCGGCCAGCAGGATGTCGATCGTCGAGACCGCGTCCACCTGCCGCTGCTGGAGCAACACCAGGCAGTCCAGGGTGCTGTCGGTGCTCACCGGGACCGGCTTGGACGGCTGCGCCGCGATCGTACGGATGCTGGTGCTGCCCCGGGTGGCGCACACCTTCCGGTTGCCCAGGTCGGCGAAGTCCTTGATGCCCTCACCCTTGCGGACCAGCAGCCGCTGCCGGGAGGCGATGTACTCGGTCGAGAACGCCACCTGCTGCCACCGCTCGCACGTCATCGTCATGGTCCGGATCACCATGTCGACCTCGCGTCTCTGCAGCACCGGAATACGGTCGGCCGTCGTGATCGCCCGGAACTGCACCTTGCCCGGATCCCCGAAGATCGCCCGCGCCACCTCCCGCGCCATGTCGATCTCGAAACCGACCAGCTCCCCCGACTCCGGATCCCGGAAACCGAACAGGTACGCGTTCTGATCGATGCCGACGACCAGCCGCCCGTTCGCCGCGATCCGCGCCATCGACGTGCCGGACGGCATCGCGCCCGGCGCCGGCAGCGTGCCCCGCGGGCGGAGACTGGCCCGCGGGTCGCAGTTCGGCGCGGGGGCGGCGCTCGGCACGTCCGCCGGATCCTGCACGTTCACCGGCCGCGGAACGGCCGCCGTGGCGTCGGCGGCCACCGGCCGTGCCGCCTCCCCGGACGAGCCGCACCCGGCGGCCAGCGTGACCAGCAGCAACGTCGCGGCGACCCGCGTCATCCTCATCGGTACTCCCCGATTCGCGGCCGGAAACCCAGAACGACCGCGGCCACCAGGCCCGCGGTCAGCAGAACCAGCCCGGCGGCCAGCCCGCGCAACGCGGTCGCCGCCGCCTCCGCCTGCCGCTCCACCCGCTCGTTCGCGGCGCCGAGCGCGCCGGTGATCGCGGCGTCCACCCGGCCGAACACCGCCGACAGGCTGTTCTCACCATTCGCGGTGGCCAGCGCGACGGCCTTGTCCCAGTCGCCGCCGTCGTCCAGCGCACGCACCTGACCGTGCATCTCCCGCCAGCGCAGCGCCTCGTCCCGGGCCGCCCGGATGAGCGACCGGTCACTCTCCGGGGCCCGCGTCAGCGCCTGGGCCAGCCAGCCGCCCTGCCCGTCCGCGCCGATCAGCTCGACCATCTGGGCGGCGGACTTCTTCTCGAAATCGGCGCCACTGCCCCGCGCCACCAGGGTCAGCGACTCGTTGGCCCGCGCCTGCAGGCTGGCCCGGCCCGCGTTCGCCAGCGACGACACCAGGCCGGTGCCCTCCCGCTGCCCGGTCTCCAGCCGGTTCGCCGACACGGTCAGCGCGACCGCCGACCAGACCAGCGCCACCACCAGCACCAGAGTCGCGGCGACCAGCCCCCGGTTGAAGACCCGCCGGCTGCGGCGGGCCACCAGCACCTGCGCGGCCACCAGCGCGCCCGCCGTGACCAGCGCGAGCAGCGCCACCAGCCACGGGAACCCGGACGCGTCGTCCTGCTCGGCAGCCACCCGCCGCTGCGTGCTGTCGAACACCACGGCCGCGGCCGGCAGCATGGTCTGCTGCATCAGCGCCGACGCCTCCCGCAGATAGGCGCCACCCAACGGCGTCCCCAACCGCTGGTACGACCGGGCCGTCTCCACCAGCCCGGTGTAGACCGGCAGCTGATCGGCGACCACCCGCAGCCGGCCGGCGTCACCGTCGTCGGCGTCGCGCAGCGCCACCGTCAGCGCGGCGGTCGCCTTCGCGATGTCGTCCAGATACCGCTGCCGCAGCTCGGCCGGCTCGGCGCCGCTGGTCAGAAAGGCGGTCGCGGCCGTCGCGTCGGCGTCCGCCAGCGCACGGTAGAGAGTCTGCGCGTCCACGCTCACCGGGCCGCCCACCGCGGCCACGCCCTCGGTCAGTGCGGACCTCTGTCGTACGGCGGCGACCGTCGCCGCGCCGGCGAGCAGTCCCAGCACCACCAGACCGGTCGCGACCAGCCGGTAGAGCCGAGGGGTGTTCATCCGGTCGCGGACCCGGGACAGCGGACCCGCCCTCCGGGCCGGGGTCACCGCGGCGGGGTGCGGTGGTGTCTCGGCGGTTCTGACCTCGGCAGGCGCGAGTTGGGTCGGCACGCTCACCCCTTCGATCCACTTAGGAGACGCCGAACGGCGACACCGTCACGGTAAGCGCCGCCGTCCAGCGTCCGGTCGCCAGGCCGAGCGCCGCCGTTCCGCGTCGTGTGGTCGGGTCGAGTGCCGCCGTCCAGCGTCCGGTCGCCAGGCCGAGCGCCGCCGTTCCGCGTCGTGTGGTCGGGTCGAGTGCCGCCGTTCCGCGTTCGGTCGCCAGGCCGAGCGCCGCCGTTCCGCGTCGTGTGGTCGGGTCGAGTGCCGCCGTTTGCGTGTCGTGCGCCGGGATCGAGGGCGTGCCGTCGCGTGTCAGGCCGCCAGGTCCAGGGCCGCCAGGTAGCCGAACGTCATCGCGGGGCCCAGGGTGGCGCCGGCGCCCGCGTACCCACGGCCCATCACCGAGGCGGAGGTGTTGCCGGCCGCGTACAGGCCGGGGATCGGGGCGCCGTCCGGGCGCAGCACCCGGGCCCGCTCGTCGGTGCGCAGCCCGCCCTTCGTGCCCAGATCGCCGGGGACCAGGGCGAACGCGTGGAACGGCGGCTTGCGCAGCGGGCCCAGGCACGGGTTCGGGCGCTGCCGCGGATCGCCGTAGTAGCGGTCGTAGGCCGAGTCGCCCCGCCCGAAGTCGTCGTCCCGGCCGGTCGCCGCGAAGCCGTTGAACCGGTCGACCGTACGCCGGAGCTCCCCGGGCGGCACCCCGATGCCGGCGGCCAGCTCCTCCAGGGAGTCCGCCCGGTGCGCCACCCCGGCGTCGAACCAGCGGCGCGGCAGCGGCGTGCGCGGAGCCCGGCCGGCGAACAGGTACCGGTCCCGGTAGGTGCGATCGGTGATCAGCCAGGCGGGCAGGTGCGGCGTGCCGGTGCTCCGGCCGAGCATGACGTGCACGACGTCCACATACGGCGCCGCCTCGTTCACGAACCGTCGCCCGGAGGAGTCCACGATCAGGCTGCCCGGCAGGTTCCGCTCGGCCAGGCAGAAATACGGGCCACCGGTGAGCGGCAGCGACGGCCCCCACCACGCCTCGTCCATCAGATCCAGAGCGGCGCCCAGCCGGTGACCGAACTCGATGCCGGCGCCGGTGTTGCCGGGCGCCCCGACCGTCCACGCCACGCCCAGGCCCTGGTGCTCGCGGCGCATCCGCTCGTTGTGCTCGAATCCGCCGCCGGCCAGGACCACTCCGCGCCGGGCGCGCAACCGCAGGTCACCGCAGCGGACCGCGGTTACCCGGCCGCCGTCGACGTCCAGGCCGGTCATCGGGGTGTCCAGGCGTACCGGAACACCGGCCGTGCGCAGCCCGGCCCGCAACCCGGCGGCGAGAGCCTGGCCCATGGTGAGCCGCCGCCCCCGGAAGCGGCTCGCCGCCAGGCGGACCGCGGTCAGCGCGGACCGTGGATGGCGCATACCCAGCGACATCCAGCGGTAGTCGACGGCGGTCACCGCCATCCCGTTCGGCGCGGCCCGGTACGGCGGGGCGAGCGTCGCCAGGTCCTCGCCGATCCGGCGCACGTCCAGCGGCCGGGGCTCGACGGTCCGGCCCTCGGCCAGCCCGCCCGGCGCCTCCGGGTGATAGTCCGGATAGCCCGGCACCCGGGCGAACTCCAGTGGCGTGTGCTCCCGGACGAACGCGAGGACCGCCGGGCCGTGCGCCAGCAGCGCGTCCCGCCGGGCCGGCGACACCTCGTCACCTGCAACGTGTTTCAGATAGGTGGAGGCTTCCGGTCCAGGCAGCCACAGTCCGCCGCCGGAGCGGGCGGTCGAGCCGCCGTACACCTTCTCCTGCTCGATCACCACAGCGCTGAGCCCATGGTGGGCCGCGGCGAGAGCGGCGGTCATCCCGGCCGCGCCGCTGCCGACCACGACGACGTCGTACTCCTCCTCGGTCATCACTAGAACAGGTTATAGTTATCCGGCTGGATCCGGGAGGTGCGGTGGACACGTCAGCGACGATCGTGGTGGTGGGCTTCGGCGCGGCCGGGGCGTGCGCCGCCATCGAGGCCGCCGAAGCCGGAGCCGACGTGCTGGTCATCGACCGGTTCACCGGCGGCGGGGCCACCGCCGCCTCCGGGGGCGTCGTCTACGCGGGCGGCGGGACCCGGCAGCAGCGAGCCGCGGGCGTCACCGACACCCCCACGGCGATGTACGCCTACCTGCGCCACGAGGTGGGCGACGCGGTCACACCGTCCACCCTGCGCCGGTTCTGCGACGAGTCCGCCGACACGCTGGCCTGGCTGGAGGATCACGGCGTCCCGTTCGACGGGCGGCTGTGCCCGTACAAGACGTCGTACCCGACGAACCGCCACTACCTGTACCAGTCCGGCAGTGAGCACGCCTATCCCGATCCGGCCCCGCGCGGCCACCGCGTCCACGCGCGCGGCACCTCCGGCGGCGCGCTCCACGCCCGTCTGGCCGAGGCGGCCCGCGCCCGCGGCGTCCACTTCCTGCCCCAGACCAGGGCAGAGTCCCTGATCCTGTCCCCGCCCGAGTCTCCGCCCGAGTCTCCGCCCGAGTCTCCGCCCGAGTCTTCGTCCGCGGCGCCGTCCGAGTCCTCGTCCGCGATGCCGTCCGAGTCTCCGTCCGGGGTGCAGCCTCCGGCACCGTCCGGCGGCGGCGTGGAACGGGTCGTCGGGGTGGAGTGCCGGACGTTACGGGACGCGCCCGGATGGGCGCGTCTCGCACATCGGTGGCTGCACCGCTGGTCCGTGAAACCGGGGCTCTACCTGCCGGGGTTCGGCCGGGCGGCGCACCGGCTGGCCGGCCGGATCGAGGACCGGCACGGCCGCCCGCTGCGCATCGAGGCGGGCGCGGTGGTGCTGGCCGCGGGCGGGTTCGTGTTCAACCGGGAGATGATGCGCGAGCACGCCCCCGGCTATCACGGCCTGCGTCTGGGCACGCCCGGCGACGACGGTTCCGGTGTGCGGCTCGGCACCGGCGCCGGGGCGGGCGTGCGGCATCTCGGCCGGGTCTCCCTCTGGCGTTTCCTGACACCGCCGTCGGCGTTGCTCGCCGGGGTGCTCGTCGACCGGGACGGCCGCCGGTTCTGCGACGAGTCGCGGTACGGCGCGGCGACCGGCGACGCCATCCTGAACCGTGCCGGCGGGCGGGCCTGGCTGCTCGTCGACGCGACCGTTCTCGCCGAGGCCCGCCGCCAGCTGCGTGCCCAGACCCTCTGGTTCCAGCGCCTCCAGGCCCGGTCGCTGCTCGCCAGGCGGGTGCGAGCGGCCACGCCGGCGGATCTCGCCCGGCGGGCCGGCATCGACCCTGCGGGCCTGGCCGAGACCGTCGCCGCCTACAACGAGCCGGGAGCCGATGCGATGGGAAAGCCGCCGGAGCTGGTCCGGCCGCTGGAACGGCCGCCGTTCTCGCTGCTGGACATGTCACTGCGCGCGTCGCCCGCGCCGATGCTCACCCTCGGCGGGCTCACCGTCGACGAGGAGACCGGGCGGGTGCTGCGCCCGGACACGACCCCGATCCCGGGCCTCTACGCGGCGGGCCGCACCGCCGTCGGGATCTGCTCCGGGTCGTACGTCAGCGGTCTCTCCCTCGCCGACTGCGTCTTCTCGGGCCGCCGGGCCAGCCGCGACGCCGCGCTGTCCGCCGGGACCTCGAGCCCGGATGTGGGTCGTGGCGCCGGGCTGTCCGCCGGGACCTCGCACGCGGATGTGGGTCGTGGCGCCGGGTTGTCCGCCGGGACCTCGCGCCCGGATGTGGGTCGTGGCGCCGGGTTGTCCGCCGAGCCCACGCGCCCGGGCGCGATCGGGGACGCGCGTGCTGACCGGCGCTGAACTGCGCGGTCTCGCGGACCGGCTGCGGGACGCCGAACGGGACCGGGCGCCCATCCCGCCGCTCACCCGGGATCATCCGGGGCTCGGCGCGGCGGACGCCTACGAGATCCAGCTCTACAACATCCGGCGCCGTACGGCCGCGGTCGTCGGGCACAAGATCGGCCTGTCGTCGCGGGCCATGCAGGAGATGATGGGCGTCGACGAGCCGGACTACGGGCATCTGCTCGCCGACATGCGGCTGTCCGAGGACGCCCGGGCCGACGCCGGGCGTTACTGCTGTCCGCGGGTCGAGATCGAGGTGGCGTTCCTGCTCGGGGACGATCTGCCGGGCGACGGCTGCACCGAGGCGGACGTGCTCGCGGCGACCGAGGCGTTCGCCCCGTCGATCGAGCTGATCGACAGCCGGATCGCGGACTGGCGGATCAGCCTGGCCGACACGATCGCCGACAACGCGTCCTCGGCGGGGTTCGTGCTGGGGGCTCGGCGTGTGCCGCCGGACGCGATCGACCCGCGCGGCATCGACGCGGTGCTCCGCCGGGGAACGGAGGTGGTCACGGCGGGCCGGTCGGACGCCGTTCTCGGCAATCCGGTCACCGCGGTCGCGTGGCTGGCGCGGACCGTCGCGAGATTCGGGGTACGGCTGCGGGCCGGCCATCTGATCCTGCCGGGCGCGTGCGCGCGGGCCGTGGACGTGCGGCCGGGCGATGAGTTCCGCGCCGAGTTCAGCGGGCTGGGCGAGGTGCGCCTCGCGTTCACCGGGACAGGGCCGAGGCGGGAGCGACCGTGAAGGCGGCGGGACCACCCGCTCAAGCCCGGCGGGCGCGGCACGGCCCGGACCCGGCAGCGGCTCGCGGGGCAGCCACGGCACTTCGGGTACGGCGTACGAAATCTATTGGTAGGTGACGGTGACGGAATCGGTCAGAGGGACCGCCTGGCAGGCCAGGATGTAGCCCTCGGCGAAGTCCTCCTCCTCGAGGATCTCGTTGTTGACCAGGGTGACCTCGCCGCTGAGCAGGCGGCAGGCGCACGCGCCGCACTGGCCCTGCCGGCACGAGTAGGGCGGGTTCAGCCCGGCGTCGATGATCACGTCGAGCAGGCGTTTGCCGGGCGCCCAGGACAGCACGTGGGTCCGCCCGTCGAGTTCGACCTCGGCGACGGCGGTTCGCGAGCCCGCCGGTTCGAGCTCGAAGCGCTCCACCCGGATCCGGGACGCGGGCACGCCGGCCGACTGCAGCGCCTTCTCCGCCACCGCGACGAACGCTTCCGGGCCACAGACGAAGGCCGGCCGATCGGGGTACGCCGTGAGCAGTTCCCGAAGAGCGTCGGCCGTCGGCACCCCGCGCTCGCTGTCGAGCCAGTGCGTGACCGGCAGAAGGCCGTCCAGTTCGTCCCTGAAGATGATGGAGTCGGCGTCCCGGTTCGCGTAGATCAACGCCTGGCTGCCGCCCCGCATCGACTTGATGATCCCCATGATCGGGGTGATGCCGGAGCCGGCGGCGAGCAGCAGCAGATCGTCGTCGGGGGAGTCCGGGGTGAACGTGCCGGCCGGCTCCGACATGTCCAGCACGTCCCCGGCGCGGACGTGGTCGCAGATCCAGTTCGACACCTGGCCGCCGGGCACCCGCTTGACCGTCACCTTCGGCGCCGGGTCGACCCCCGGCGCGCTGGCCAGCGAGTAGCAGCGTGCCCCGGCCGGTGTCCGCACGGTGAGGTACTGGCCGGGGCGGTAACCGAAGCCGGCGTCGAGCACCAGCGAGCGGGCGTCCGCGGTTTCCGTGATCACGTCCGAGATCCGGATCGGGCGGAACGTCGGCATCAGCTCACCTCCAGGCGGCCCTCACGAATCGCGCGGTCGATGCTCTCGCGCAGTTGCGGGCAGGTCGGGACCAGCGCGGTCGGCCGCCCGCCCGCCACCTCGGCGATCAGTTCGCACGCGTGGCCCCGCCACTGCACGCTGGTCTGCATGGCGCTGCGCTTACCGGCCCGGACCCCGATCCCGCAGCCGTCACAGCCGATGTCGGCGAGGCCACCCTCCAGATGGTCGCGCCGCTCGCCGTCGGCCGCGTTCGACTTGGTCACGTGGCCGCCCGGGCCTGGTTGGCGGCGACCTCGGCCTCCCAGGTGCGCACCGCCCGGGTGGTGTCCACCTCGAATTCGTAGCGCGCCACCATGTCGTCGGTGACGTCCTCCACGTCGACGTAGAACTGCTCATACCACCGGCGGAGCTGATAGACCGGGCCGTCCTCGGCGCAGAGCAGCGGGTTGTCGACGCGGGACTTGTTCTGCCAGATCTCCACGTCCTGGAGGAAGCCGACGCCGATGCTCTTGGCGAACTTGGCGGCCGCCTTCGCTGCCTGCTCGGTGCTGAGGCCGGGTAGCCGCTTCATGATCAGGCCCCACTGGAGCACGAACGAGTCGGGCGACACCGGGTAGTGACAGTTGATCAGCACCGACTCGATGTTCAGCCCGTTCCAGTCGTTGTGCAGGTAATCGATCATGTAGGACGGCCCGTAGTACGCCGCCTCGGAGCGCAGCGTCGACTCGCCGGACTGGCTGGCCGTGCTCGGCACGTCCGGCCGTGGCCGGGTGTGCAGGAACTGTGCCGCCACGTGCCCCTCCATCACGTTCTTGAAGAACGTGGGGAAGGCGAAGTGGATGTAGAAGAAGTGGGCCATGTCCACCACGTTGTCGATGATCTCGCGGCAGTTGGCGCCGTCGATCCGGACCGAGTCCCACGTCCAGTCGCTCCACTCGTCGGAGAAGGCGCCCTCGATGCGGGGGATCGCCACCTCGGGCGGCGGCGGATTGCCCTGCGGATCGTTCCAGACGAAGAGCTGACGATTCTGCTCGCAGGTGGTCCACGAGCGGGTGCGGGCCCGCATCGGGATCCGGTGCGCGTAGGGCACCTCGACGCAGCGGCCGTCACCGTCCCACCGCCAGTCGTGGAACGGGCAGGCGATGGCGTCGCCCTTGACCGTCCCCATGGTGAGGTCGCCGCCCATGTGCCGGCAGTAGCCGTCGAGCACGCTGATCGCCCCACCGGAGTCGGCGAAGACCACGAGTTTCGTGCCGAACGCCTGGACGGCGTGCGGCCGCCCGTCGCGGAACGTGTCGGCCAGGCCCAGGCAGTGCCACCCCCGGGCGAACCTCGCCGGGGGCCTCCCGGCGTCGATGGTGCGTGGTTGCTGGCTGATGCCCATGTCCCACTCCTGGTCCCTAGCTAGAACGTGTTCTAGTATAGGGGTCGCTCGACACGCGGCCAACCAGCCTGGAGGGATCTCATGGAAGCGGTCCTCGCCGGAGTTCGAGAACTGTTACCGGTTCTGCGGGAACACGCGCAGGAGACCGAGGATCGCCGGGCCCTCGGCCCGGAGACCGTCAAAGCACTCGCCGAGACCGGCTTCTTCCGCCTGCTGCAACCCGCCCGGTTCGGCGGCCACGAGGCGCACCCGCTCGACTTCCTCACCGGCGTCCGCGAGATCGCCTCCGCCTGCGGCTCCACCGGCTGGGTCGCCTCGGTCATCGGCGTGCACAACTGGCAGCTCGCCCTCTTCCCCGACCGCGCGCAGCAGGACGTGTGGGGAGCCGACACCGGCACCCGCATGTCCTCGTCCTACGCGCCCACCGGCAAGATCACCCGGGTCGACGGCGGCTTCCGGGTGACCGGCCGCTGGAGCTTCTCCTCCGGCTGCGACCACGCCACCTGGGTGCTGCTCGGCGGCATCGTCCCGCCCGGCGAGGACGGGACACCGGCCGACTTCCGCACCTTCCTGCTGCCCGCCACCGACTACACCATCGAGGACGTCTGGCACACCGTCGGCCTGCGCGGCACCGGCAGCAACGACATCGTCGTCGACAACGCCTTCGTCCCCGATCACCGCACGCTCAGCTTCAACGACACGGCCCGCTGCGTGTGCCCCGGCCAGCAGCAGAATCCGGGACCGCTCTACCGGATCCCCTACGCCTCGATCTTCTCCTACGCCATCACCACACCGATCATCGGCATGGCCACCGGCGCCTACCGGGCACACGTCGACTACACCCGCGGACGCGTGCGAGCGTCCTACGTCGGAGTCAAAGCCGCCGAGGACCCGCACTCGCAGGTGCGCGTCGCCGAAGCGGCCGGCGACATCGACTCCGCCTGGTTCGCCCTCCAGGCCAACATGCGCGAGCTGATGGACCTGGCCACCGCCGGCGCGAAACTGCCGATGCCGCTGCGGCTACGGGTCCGCCGGGACCAGGTGCGCGGCACCGAACTCGCCATCCGCGCCGTCGACCGCCTCTTCGAGAACTCCGGTGGCCGCGCCCTCGCCGTCGGCACCCCCATCCAGCGGTTCTGGCGCGACGCCCACTCCGGCCGGGTCCACGCGATCAACGACCCGGAGCGGGCACTGTCCATGTTCGGCCGCGGTGAATTCGGCATGCCGCTCAACGACGCGATGGTTTGATCACATGGCCCTGGCATTTCACCGCGACGGCGCCGGCTCACCGGTCGTCCTGCTCCACGGCGGCGGTCCCGGCGCGTCCGCCAAGAGCAACTTCGGGCGCACGATCCCCGCGCTCGCGCCGCACTTCGACGTCATCGCCGTCGACCAGCCCGGTTACGGCGGCTCGCTCGGCGACCCGATCACCGGCCAGTACTTCACCCACGCGGCGGGAGAACTGGCCGCGCTGCTGGACAAACTCGGCCTCGAGAAGGTCGACCTCATCGGCAACTCGCTCGGCGGCGGCACGGCCGTGCGCTTCGCCCTGCAGCACCCCACACGGGCCCGGCGGCTGCTGCTCATGGGACCCGGAGGCCTGTCGCTCAACGTCTTCTCCGCCGACCCGACCGAAGGCGTCAAACGGCTCGGCGCCTTCGGCCGCGACCCCAGCCGGGAAAGACTCGCGGCCTTCCTCCGCACCCTCGTCTTCGACCCCTCCCTGATCACCGACGAGCTGATCGAGGAACGTTTCCGGGCCGCCGCCGACCCGGCCGCCATGCGCGCCATGCGCGAGATGGGCGCCTCCTTCAGCGACCCCTCGACATACGAGGAAGGGATGCTCTGGCGCGACGCCCACCGCCTGCGCCACGAGACCCTGCTCGTCTGGGGGCGCGAGGACCGGGTCAACCCGCTCGACGGCGCACTCGTCGCCCTCAAACTGCTGCGCAACGCCCGCCTGCACGTCTTCGGAGGCTGCGGCCACTGGGCCCACCTGGAGAAATTCGACGAATTCAACCGCCTGACCATCGACTTCCTCACCTCCTGAACAGCGCCTTCACTCTCCCTATCGCGCCCGCCCCGGAATTCGGTTCACGCCTTCTCGAGAGGGGACCGTCCCGTGACCAACCTCATCCGCTCCCTCGGCTACCTGCGCGTCGAAGCCACCGATCCGCCCGCCTGGCGCGACTTCGGCGTCAAGGTGCTCGGCATGGCCGAGGGCCGCGGGCCCGACCCGCAGGCCGTCTACCTGCGCATGGACGAACTTCCGGCCCGCATCGTGGTGGTGCCCGGCGAGAAGGACCGGCTGGCCGCCTCCGGCTGGGAACTCGCCGACCCGGCCGCCATGACCCGCCTCGCCGCGGCGCTCGAGGAGGCCGGGCACGCGGTCAAACCGGCCGGCGCCGACGAACTCGCCGACCGGCGCGTCTCCCACCTGATCACCGTCGACGACCCGGCCGGCAACCGGCTCGAATTCTTCTGCGGCGCCGCCCTCGACACCCGGCCGTTCCTGAGCGCCACCGGAACCCGATTCGTCACCGGCGACCAGGGCATGGGACACGCCGTCCTGCCGGCCCGCGACGACGCCGCCTCACTGCGCTTCTACACCGAGGTTCTCGGCTTCCGGCTGCGCGACTCGATGCGGCTCCTCCCCGAACACCTCGGCCTGCCGGCGAGCGACAAGCCACTGTGGATGCGGTTCCTCGGCTGCGGGCCCCGCCACCACAGCGTCGCCCTCGCCCCCATCCCGGCGCCCACCGGCCTGATCCACCTCATGATCGAGACGTCGTCGCTGGACGACGTGGGCCGGGCCATCGACCGGTGCGGCCGCCACGAAGCCCCGATGATCTCCACGCTGGGCCGGCACGCCAACGACGAGATGGTCTCCTTCTACGTGCGCACGCCCAGCGGCTTCGACATCGAGTACGGGTACGGCGGGCGCACCGTCGACGACCACACCTGGGTGGCCCGGCAGACCACCGCGCACAGCGTGTGGGGCCACCGCTTCTCCGGCGGGGGAGGCCATTGACCGAGGTGACGGCCGTGGACCTGGAGCCCGCACGGTTCCGCCGGGTTTTCGGGCACTTCGGAACCGGGGTCACCGTCATCACCACGGCCGACCGCGACGGACCCGCCGGATTCGCCTGCCAGGCCTTCGCGCCGCTGTCGCTGGACCCGCCGCTCGTGCTGTTCTGCCCCCGGAACGGCTCCGGGACGTGGCGGCGGATCCGGGCGTCCGGCGTCTTCTGCGTCAACGTGCTCGCCGCGAACCAGCGCGAGGTCTCCCGGCTCTTCGGCGCCGCCGGGGACGACCGGTTCGCCGCCCTCGACTGGCGGCCCGCGCCGTCCGGGGCGCCCGTCCTCGCCGACGTGCTGACCTGGGCGGACTGCGCGGTCGAGGCGGTCCACCCGGGCGGGGACCACGCCGTCGTCATCGGGCGGGTCACCACGCTCGGCCCGTGCCGCGACGTCGCGCCGCTGCTCTTCTACCGCAGCCGCTACACGTCCACGGCGCCCGGCTCGCCCTACGAGCCACCCGAGGTCGTCGACACCCTGCTGTCCTGGCCCCGTCACACCGACTGGATCTGAGATCACCCGTTCGCATGGAATCCGGTCCGGGATCTTGGCGCTGATCTGCCTGTTGCAGGGCCGCCGAGCAGCGGTGCGGTCTGTTCGGGCAGCCGGATGGGTAGGCTACGGGGGTGAGCCAGTATTCCCTCGAGGAGGTAGCTTCATGAGCGCCGAACCGGCGGCCGAGTGGCACATTCCGCCAGTGGAGGGGTACACCGCGGATGACCTGGATCGCATTCCCGATCTGCCGCCGCACACGGAGCTCATCGACGGAAGTCTCGTCATCGTGAGCCCGCAGAAGCGCTTTCACATGAAGATGTTGCGCCTGCTGGAGAATGCGCTCGTCCAGTCCGCGCCGCGGGACTCGTTTCATGTGAGCCGGGAGATGTCCGTGGCGCTGGGCCTCCGGCAGCGGCCGGAGCCGGACCTCATCGTGGTGCGTGCGGACGCGGAGATCGACGACGACGCGACCTGGTATCCGGTGGAGGCGGTCGTGCTCGCCGTGGAGGTCGTCTCGCCCGAGTCGCGGGAGCGCGACCGGGTGCGTAAGCCGCTGCTCTACGCCGGCGCCGGGATCCCGCATTTCTGGCGGGTGGAGGAGAACGGCAAGGAGCCGGTCGTCTACGTCTTCGAGATCGAGCCGGTGACGCGCCAGTACGTGCCGACCGGGATCTTCCACGACCGGGTGACCCTGAAGGTTCCGTTCGAGATCGACATCGACCTCACCGAGATCAACCGGATGTGACCGTCGCTCGCAGCGTTCGAAGGCGGCGCCGCTGCTCTTTCGCCGCTGCCGCTGGACGTCCACCCCGGTAGGCTGCGGGATGAGCGAGATTCCGCGGAGGGGGTAGGGCCCGTGAGCGCCGAACCGGCTGCAGAGTGGCACCGTCCACCGGTGGAGGGATACACCGCGGACGATCTTGATCGGATTCCCGACCTGCCGCCGCACACGGAGCTCATCGACGGGAGTCTCATTCTTGTGAGCCCGCAGAAGTTGTTCCATTCGCTTGTCGTCGACATGCTCGTGAATGCTCTCCGAGCGGTCGCGCCCCGGGTGGGATATCGAGTGGTGCGGGAGATGTCGGTGGTTCTGGACCAGAAGCAGCGCCCAGAGCCTGATGTCGCTGTCGTGCACGCGGCTGCGGTCACCGACCGGGCCGCGACCTGGTATCCGGCGGAGGCCGTGGTGCTTGCCGTTGAGGTGGTCTCCCCCGAGTCCGCCGTGCGGGACCGCAAGCGCAAGCCTCAGCTCTACGCCGAAGCCGGAATTCCGTACCTGTGGCGGGTAGAGGAAGCCGAGGGCGCGCCGGTCGTTTACGCATACGAACGTGACCCGGCGACCCAGTCGTATGGCCTTCTGGGAATCTTCCACGATCGAGTGGTTCTCAAGGTTCCGTTCGAGATCGACATCGACCTCACAGAAATCGACCGGATGTGACCGTCAGTCGCAGTGTTCGAAGGTGCTCTGCCAGGACAGGCCGCCGACGGCGCCGCCCCACTTGACGCAGACGCCCCCGGCGACAGCCGTCACCGGGCCCGCGTAGTGGTGGAAGGTGCCCTTGTCGGCGACCTGGCTGCCGCCCTGGACCTCCAGCGAGGCCGCCATCGCCGTCTGCTGGTCCAGATCGGTGCTCTTGACCGTCACCACGCAGTTCGAGCCGTCCGCCGCGTGGAGCAGGTAGACGACGCCGCGTTTCACCCCGGCCGCCGTGGTCAGCGGGTGCTTGTCGATCACCGAGTAGCCGTCTCCGCAGATCTCGGCCGGCTTGTACGGATTCGTCGTGCCCGGCGACGCGTCCGGGTCGGCGCTCGCGGACGCCTCCGGATCGGTGGGCGCGTCCGGGTCGGTCGGTGACGACTCGTCCACCGGCTCGGTCGGCTTGGCCGGCGCATCGTCGTTCTTCGGCGTCTCCCGCTGTTCGATGGGCTTGTCGGTGACCTGGTCGCGGGGACGCTGGGCCGTCGCGCCGCCCGCTCCGGGCTGATCGCCGCCGGTAATTCCGGGGGAATTATCCGAATTGTCTGATGTCCACCGGTCGCCCAGGAGGATGCCGCCGCCGGCCAGCATCAGGCCGACCGCCACCGCGGCCAGGGCCACGGTCAGCTGGCGGGTCTTGCGGGGTCGCGCCCCGGTGGCGGTCATCGTGCCCGTCCCGGTCTCGTGCCGCAGCGATCCGAGCGACACCGCCCCGGACACGGCCGTCCCACCGGCCGAACCCGGCCCGTCCCCGAACGACGAAGCCTGCCCGGCCCCGAACGACGGAATCTGTGCCTGCCCCGTCCCGAATCGGGGAGCCTGCTGCTGCGGCGCGGCACCGCCGCCCGAACCCTGCGCGGTCCCGAACGACGGTCCCTGCGTGGTCCCGAACGACGGTCCCTGCGTGGTCCCGAACGACGGTCCCTGCGTGGTCCCGAACGGCGGCCTCTGCGCCGTCCCGGATGACGGCCCTTGCGCGGTTCCGAACGACGGTCCCTGCGTGGTCCCGAACGGCGGCCTCTGCGCCGTCCCGGATGACGGCCCTTGCGCCGTCCCGAACGCCGGCCCCTGCGAGCCGCCGCCCGGACGCCCCTGCGCCGTCCCGAACGCCGGCCCGGCGGGGTGCGGCGGATTCGGTGCGCTCACCGCGTACCCCGAATGGGTTGCACCCGGACGGCCCGACGGGATCCCCGCAGCCCGCGCACCCGGCTGGGACGCCGCCTGCGCGGCCGCCGCCATCGCCGCGGCGTCGGCGAAACGCCGGCCCGGATCGCGGTCGAGCGCCCGCATCACCACCGCGGCCGTGGCGGGCGGCACGTCCGGCGGCAGCACCGGAGGCTTGCCGTGCACCAGTTGGGCGAGCACCGCGAGCGGGTTCTCGCCGACGAACGGCGGGCGGCCGGTGAGACAGCAGAACGCGACCGCGCCGAGGGCGTACACGTCGGTGGCGGCCGTCACCGGACGGCCCTCCGCCTGCTCCGGCGCCATGTAGTGCGCGCTGCCGAGAACCACGTTGGTGCTGGTGATGCCGGTGACCCCGACGGACCGGGCGACACCGAAGTCGACCAGCACGATCGCGCCGGCCGGGCGCACCAGCAGGTTGCTCGGCTTGACGTCGCGGTGGATGATGCCGGCCTCGTGAGCGGTCTGGAGGGCACCCGCCACCTGCGCCACGATCGTCATCGTCTCGGTGGCGCCGAGCCGGCCGGCCTGCTGGATCCGCTTCGACAGCGGGGTCCCGTCGATGTACTCCATCACCAGGTAGTCGAGCCGGTGCGCGCCGACGGCCGCGTTCTCGCCGTAGTCGTAGACCTGCACGATCCCCGGATGCCGCAGCGCCGCCATCATCCGCGCCTCGGACCGGAACCGGGTGATGAAGTCCGAGTCCGACATCAGCGCCGG
Source organism: Actinoplanes sp. NPDC049802 (assembly GCF_040656595.1). NCBI lineage: Bacteria > Bacillati > Actinomycetota > Actinomycetes > Micromonosporales > Micromonosporaceae > Actinoplanes > Actinoplanes sp. NPDC049802. The sequence continues at coordinate 137,094 of NZ_JBFAMR010000002.1, read as the reverse complement.
GAGCAGCACCTTGACCGCGATCTCGCGCCGGAGCAGCAGGTCGTCACCACGCCACACCTCGCCCATACCGCCCGCGGCGATGCGCTGGGTCAACTGGTAGCGGCCATTGAGCATGACACCTGGTGAGAGCACCGGATCATGCTAGTCGGCTCTCGCACACCGCACGCCCGCCGATGGGTGGGTTCGCTTCAAAGGAAGATCGGCGAGTAGGACCGACGGGACACGGATCACGGCTATAGGTGTCCCGGAAGCACGACACCCGCAACGGGTGTCATCACACCCACAACGGGTGTCGGTTTCTCAGTGCACACATCGCTCCGGACGCCTGCCGTCCGTCCGCCGGGCAGCCGGCCCATCATCGTCCGGCCGTGTCAACCGTCCAGCAGGGCCGGCGACAGCCGTGCGACATGTCCGGAAGCCTGCCCGAAAAGCTGAGCCGACGCCCAGGCCCGCCGCAGGTAGAGGTGCGCGTCGTGCTCCCAGGTGATGGCGATCCCACCGTGCATCTGCGTCATCTCGGCGGCCACCGCCAGCAGCGTCTCGGACGCGGTGACCTTCGCCACCGCCGCGAGCCGGCTGTCCGTCCCGAGCGCGGCGACCGCCGCCTCGGTCGCCGACCGGGTCGCCTGCACCCGCACGTACGCCTCGGCGAGCCGGTGCTGCAGCACCTGGAACGACCCGATCGGCCGCCCGAACTGATGCCGTACCCGTACGTATTCGACGGTCAGCTCCAGCGCCCGTTCCGCCGTGCCGGTCTGTTCGGCGGCCAGCGCCGCACAGGCCAGATCCCGGACCGGCGCCGCCTCGCCGAGCCGCCTCCCCGGCACCCGGTCCAGCCGGACGGTGCTCACCGGCCGGGCCGGATCCAGCGGCTCCGGAGTCCGCTGATCCACGACGTGCGGCTCCACCTCGTACAGGCCGGCGGGCAGCGCGACGAGCAGGGTGTCCGCGATCGCCAGATCCAGCACGTCCCGGAACGACCCGCTGACCAGCCCGTCCTCGACCGTCCCGGAACCGGCCCAGGCCACCGCCACGATCCGCTCCCCGGCACAGATCTCCGGGAGCAGCCGAACATCCCCGACCCGCAGCAGCAGGTGTGTGGCGAGGACCCCGCAGCCCAGCATGGGGCCGGGAGTCAGACTCCGCCCCAGCTCCTCCAGCACGACGGCCGCCTCCGCTGGTGTCGCCCCGGAACCGCCGTGCTCCTCCGGCACCGCCAGCCCCGCGACCCCGATCTCCTTGCAGAGCCGCCCCCACAGCGCGGCGTCGAACCCCGCCCGCGCCGAATGCTCCCCGGCCAGCGCCCGCACCGCCGCGCGAAGGGCCGCACGCTCCTCGATCATTCAAAGACCTTCCTTCCCGGTACGGGCATGCCTGCTCCCCACCGGATCGACACCGTCCCGCCTGCTCCACGCGGCCGTCTGCCCACTCCCGGCCGTCCGGCGGCCGCCGGGCTGATCCGTGTGGTCACCGGCTGCCCCGTCCGCGAGTTCGCTGAGGATCCGGGCTCGATGCCAGGACGGCGTGCCCCACCCGAGGTCCAGCACCCGCACCAGCCCGAGCCAGCGCCAGAGCCCGTGCTCCCGCGTGTACCCGACCGCCCCGTGGACCTGCAGCGCCGCCCGCGCGGCCTGCCGGGCGGCCGCCCCGCAGGCCACCTTGGCGGCCGAGACGTCCACTCGCGCCGACCCCACCGCCCCGGCTTCCACCGCGATCGTCACCGCACCCGGTCCGGTAGCGGTCGCCGGTGTGCCCGGTCCGGTCGCGGTCGTCACCGTGCTCCGTCCCGTCGCGGCGGCCGCCGCGTAGAGCAGAGGGCGCGCGAACTCGATCGCCACCGACACGTCCGCGAGCCGGTGCTGGACCGCCTGGAACGAGCCGATCGCCCGCCCGAACTGCGCCCGCTTCCGGGCGTGCTCGACCGACATCTCCAGCAGCGCCCGGGCCGCGCCGAGCAGTTGCGCCGAACAGGCGAGCGTCCCCAGCTCCAAGGCCGGTCCCGGATCCTGTCCGGTAACGATCACCGGGCCGCGGTCCACCTCGGACAGCCGCCGGGCCGGGTACAGGGACGGCCGCACCCGCCCGGCCCGGCCCTGCCGGATGTCGGCGCCGTCCACCACCAGGATCAGATCCGCGCTGTCCCCGTCGACCGCGAACGGCAGCCACGGCGGCGCCACCAGCGAGGCGATGACCCGTCCCTGAGCCGGCGTCGGGAGCCACTCCGTCGCGCCGGGTGGGGCGGCGGACAGCAGCGACGGGACGGCGGCGAGAGACTCCGCGACCGGCCCGGGCACGGCGTGATGGCCCAGCTCCTCGCAGGCGATCACCAGGTCGTCAGGACCGGCGCCCGCCCCGCCCCGGTGTTCCGGGACGAGCAGCCCGGTCACCCCGGCCCCGGCCAGCGCCGACCACAGGGCCCGGCCCGGGCCGGGATCGCCGTCCGCCCACGCCGCCGCCACCTTCGGCAGGTCCGCGCCGGCCAGCATCGCGTGCAGCACCGCCGCGAACGCCAGCTGCTCCTGCGAAGGCGCGAGCCTCATCGCGGCTCCCGGGGAAGCCCGAGCACCCGCTGCGCGAGGATGTCCCGCTGGATCTCGTTGGCGCCCGCATAGATCGGCCCGGCCAGCGCGAACAGGTAACCCGCGACCCACTCCGGATCCGCCTCGGCGAACGGCCCGAGCACGTCGAGCGCCGTCTCGTGCAGCTCGACATCCAGCTCGGACCAGAACAGCTTGGTCGCGCTCGGTGGCACGGGCCGCTCCAGCGACGCATACGCCGCCATCCGGTACGCGTGGGCCTTGATCCACACGTCCGCCACCCGTTCCCCACCGGCATCGAGCCGGTTCGGTGGCGGGGAGGCGGCGCCGGGATGCTGACCGGCCCAGAGGTGGACCAGGCGGCCGGCCGCGGCGGTGAAACGGCCCGGACCCCGCAGGGCGAGCCCGCGTTCGTGCCCGGCGGTGCTCATCGCCACCCGCCACCCGTCGCCCGGCTCGCCGATCACGTCGGCGTCCGGCACGAAGACGTCGTCGAGGAAGATCTCGGCGAACCCGGCCGCCCCGTCGAGCTGCCGGATCGGCCGGACCGTCACACCGGGCGCGCGCAGGTCGAACATCAGATAGGTGAGGCCCCGATGCCGCCGCTCCCGCGGCGCCGAACGGAACAGGCCGAACGCCCGGTCCGCCACCACCGCCCGGGAACTCCACGTCTTCTGGCCGGACAGCGACCAGCCGCCGGGCACCCGCCGGGCCCGGGAGCGGAGGGCGGCGAGGTCACTGCCGGCGTCCGGTTCCGACCAGGCTTGCGCCCACACCTGCTCGCCGCGGGCCATCGGCGGCAGGATCCGGGCGCACTGTTGCGCCGTCCCGTGCGCCAGCAGGGTCGGCGCCAGCAGGAACAGACCGTTCTGTCCGATCCGGACGGGCGCGCCAGCCGCGTGATACTCCTCGTCGAACAGCAGCGCGTGCAGTGGCGGCGCCGCCCGGCCGCCGTGCTCGGCCGGCCACGTCACCGCCGCGAGCCCGGCGCGGTGGAGCCGCCGTTCCCAGGCCCGGTGCGCGCGGTCGCCGTCGGCGGTGTCCACCCCGGGCAGGGGGCCGGCCGGGACGTTCGCCGCCAGCCAGCCCCGGACCTCGTCGCGGAACGCGACCGCCGCGGCGTCGAGGTCCAGGTTCATTCGGCGGCCTTCTTCATGGCGGTGGCGTCCAGGCCGGCCAGCGGGTCGGAGGTCGTCTCCGCGTTGTGGGAGTGGGCGACGTGGTGCAGACCGAAGACCGTGTCCATCCCGGCGCGCATGCCCATCTGGTCCTCGCACAGGTTGATCGCCCGCTTGGCCAGCGCCAGCCCGAACGACGGCATCGCCGCGATCTCGGCGGCCAGGGCGAGCGTCTCGGACTCCAGGTCGCGGCGGGGGACGACCCGGTTGACCATGCCCACCTCGTACGCCCGCCGTGCCCCGAAGCGTTTCCCGGTGAAGAGCACCTCCCGGGCGAAGCGCGGCCCCAGCATCCACGGGTGGGCGAAGTATTCGACGCCGGGGATGCCCATCCGCAGCACCGGGTCGGCGAAGAACGCGTCGTCGGCGGCCACGATCAGGTCGCACACCCAGGCCAGCATGAGCCCGCCGGCCACGCAGGCGCCCTGCACCATGGCGACGGACGGCTTGGGGATCTCCCGCCACCGCCGGCACATGCCCAGGTAGACCTCCATCTCGCGGGCGTACCGCCGGTCGGCGCCGTCCCGGCCGGTGTGGTCCCACCAGGTCACCGCACGACGGGGGAAGGGCACGTCGGCGTCACGTTCGGGGGTGCCGATGTCGTGGCCGGCGGAGAAGTGGTCGCCCGATCCGGCCAGCACGATCACCGCCACGGCGGGGTCGTCGACGGCCCGGGTGAACGCGTCGTCGAGGGCGTAGGTCATCGCCGAGTTCTGGGCGTTGCGGTACCGGGGCCGGTTCATCGTGACGAGCGCGACCGCGTCCCGCCGTTCGTAGCGGACGACTTCGCTCATCGGTTCTCCCGGAGCCGGTATTTGAGGACCTTGCCGCTCGCGTTGTGCGGCAGGCCGGGCGGGAAGGCGACGGACCGCGGGACCTTGAAGCCGGCCAGCCGTTCCCGGCAGTGGCCGAGCACCTGGTCGGCGGTGAGCCGATGTCCGGGGCGGGCCACCACGTACGCCTTCCCGACCTCGCCGAGCCGCTCGTCCGGCACCCCGACCACGGCCGCCTCGGCGACACCGGGCAGGGCGGCGAGTGCCCGTTCCACCTCGGCGGGGTAGACGTTGAAGCCGCCGGACACGTACATGTCCTTGAGCCGGTCGGTGATCGTCAGGTTGCCGGCGGCGTCGAGGGTGCCGACGTCGCCGGTGTGCAGCCAGCCGTCCGGGTCGACGGCTTCCGCGGTGGCGGCCGGATCGTCGAGGTAGCCGAGCATCACGTTGGGGCCGCGTAGCAGGATCTCGCCGTCCTCGCCGGCGATCCGCACCTCGAAGCCGGCGGCGGCGCGCCCGCTGGTGTACGCCACGGTCCGGGTGTCGTCGCCGGGCCGGCACATGGTCGCCACCACCGCCTCGGTCAGCCCGTACGCGGTGAGCACGGTCGCGAACCCGAGCTCGTCGCGGATCCGGTCGACGAGGACCGGTGGCACGGTGGCCGCCCCGCTGACGGCCAGGCGCAGGGACCGCAGGTCGCGCCCGGATCGCGCCGGATGGTCGAGCAGCCCGGTGTAGAGGGTCGGCGGGCCGGGCAGCACGGTGATCCGTTCGGCTTGGACGAGGTCGAGGGCGCGGGACACGTCGAAGACGGCCTGTGGGATCACGGTGGCCCCGCTGACCAGGCAGGCGAGGATCCCGGCTTTCAGGCCGAAGCTGTGGAAGAACGGGTTGACGATCAGGTAGCGGTCGCGGAGGTCGAGCCCGCCGATCTCGGCCCATGCCCGGGCCACGGCGAGCGACTGCCGGTGCGCGCTCATCGCCCCTTTGCTGCGGCCGGTCGTCCCGGACGTGTAGAGGATGTCGCTGACGTCGTCCGGGCGTACCTCCGTGGCGCGTTTCTCGGCCGTGGCGCGCGGCACCCGGCCGGATCGCTCGCGGAAGGCGTCCCAGTCGGGCAGCGGCAGCACGAACGGCGGCGGTTCGGCGCCGATGTCGCGCAGGGCGGCGAGCCGGTCGGTGCCGAGGAACGGGCCGGTGACGATGAGGCCGCGGGCTCCGCTGCGGCCGATCACGTCGGCCGCCTCGACGGCGGTGTAGCGGGTGTTGACGGGCACGAGCGTGGCGCCGGCGTAGAGGATCCCGAGCGCGGACAGCATCCACTTCGCGCTGTTGGGGGCCCAGACGGCGACCCGGTCACCGGGCTCGATCCCGGCGGCGATCAGTGCGCGGGCCACCGTGACGACCTCGTCGTGCAACTCGGCGAAGCTCCACCGGCGCACGTGCGGGTCGACCAGGGCCGCGTTTCTGCCGTACTCGTGCGCCGCCCGCGCCAGCGCCGCCGGGACGGTCTCCATGGAACCCCCATCGAGAACTCTTACCAAGCAAGTGCTTGGTCGCCTAGGGTGAGCCTACGTGTGCTCCCGGAGGTGACGCCAGTGACCGACGACGATGTGTTCCGGCGCGAGATCCGGGACTGGCTGGCCGCCGAGCTGACCGATGATCTGCGTGGCGCCGGCGGCCCGGGCCGGGAGAACGAGGCCTTCGCCGCCCGTCTCGCCTTCGCCCGGCGGCTCGCCGCAGCCGGGTGGACCACGCTGGCCTGGCCGGTCGCCCACGGTGGGCGCGGCGCGCCGCTCACCCGGCAGGTGATCTTCCATGAGGAGTACGCGAGAGCCGGCGCCCCGAGCCGCGTCGACCACATCGGAACGACCATGGTGGGCCCGACCCTGATCGCCCTCGGCACGCCCGCGCAGCGTGACCGGTTCCTGCCCGCGATCGCCGCTGTCGACCAGCTGTGGTGCCAGGGCTACTCCGAGCCGGGCGCCGGTTCCGACCTGGCCGGTGTCACCACCCGGGCCAGGCTGGAGGGCGGCCGCTGGGTGCTGACCGGCCAGAAGGTGTGGACCTCCCTGGCTCACGTGGCCGACTGGTGTTTCGTGCTGGTCCGCACCGCGCCGGTCCCGCTCGGCGGCCCGCGCCACGCCGGACTGTCCTACCTGCTGGTGCCGATGCGGCAGCCGGGGGTGACGGTGCGGCCGATCCGGCAGCTGACCGGCGACAGCGAGTTCAACGAGGTGTTCTTCGACGGCGCCACCACCGAGGCGGGCCTGGTGGTCGGCGAGCCGGGCCGGGGCTGGCGGGTCGCGATGGCCACCCTGGCCTTCGAGCGGGGCGCCGCCACGGTCGGCCAGCAGGTCGGCTTCCAGCGGGACCTGGACGAGCTGGTGGCGGTGGCCCGGCGGACCGGGGCGACGGCCGATCCGGCGCTGCGGGACCGGCTGACCCGCGCGTGGATCGACCTGACCGTGCTGCGCGCGCACACGCTGCGCAGTCTCACCGAGGACCTGCCGGCCGGCTCGTCGGTGATCAAGCTGCTCTGGACCCGCTGGCGGCAGGGTCTCGGCGAACTGGCCATGGACGTGCTGGCCGCCGGTGACGCCGGACCGGAGGCGACCGGGCGCTGGCAGCGGTACTTCCTGTTCAGCCGGGCCGACACCATCTACGGCGGGTCCAGCGAGATCCAGCGCGGCATCGTGGCCGAGCGGGTGCTCGGGCTGCCCCGTCAGGCCCGGGGATGACCGGCCCGGCCGGGCGCGGGCTGCTGGCCGGAAAGGTCGTCGTGGTGACCGCGGCGGCCGGGGCCGGGATCGGCTCGGCGGTGGCCCGGCGCAGCCTGGACGAGGGTGCCCGGGTGGTGGTCGGCGACAGCCACGAGCGCCGCCTCGGCGAAACCCGCGACCGGTTGTCCGGCCTGTTCCCGGGCCGGGTGTGGGCGATCCCGTGCGACGTCACCGACGAGGCCGGGGTGGCTCGGCTGATCGACGGCGCGGTCTCCCGGTACGGGCGGATCGACGTGCTGGTCAACAACGCCGGGCTGGGCGGCAGCCGGCCGGTCACCGAGATGTCCGACGACGAGTGGCACCGGGTTCTGGACGTCACCCTGACCGGAACGTTCCGCTGCACCCGGGCCGCGCTGCGCCGGATGATCGCGCAGGGCGGCGGCGGGGCGATCGTCAACAACGCGTCGGTGCTGGGCTGGCGGGCGCAGGCCGGGCAGGCGCACTACGCCGCCGCGAAGGCCGGGGTGATGGCGTTCACCCGGTGCACCGCGCTGGACGTGGCCGGGCACGGCATCCGGGTGAACGCGGTGGCGCCGAGTCTGGCCGCGCACCCGTACCTCAGCCGGGTGATCAGTGAGCCGGAGCTGGCCGAGCTGGCCGGGCGGGAGGCGTTCGGCCGGGCCGCCGAGCCGTGGGAGGTGGCCACCGTGATCGCCTTCCTGGCCAGTGACTACGCCTCCTATCTGACCGGCGAGGTCATCTCGGTGAGCAGCCGGCACCCGTGAGAATCCAGGGGTTCTCATCGATGTTACGGAGCAGTAGATTGTAACGCGTTCTAATTTCTGCGATGGGAGGCCGCGATGAAGCGGATCACCGGCGCGGCACTGTTCGGACTCGGCATCCTCAGCCTCCTCCTCGCGATGGCCCTGGTCTGGATCATCGTGCCCTCGCAGGAGAGAGTGCCGCTCGACCTGGTGCCGCCGGACGTGGTGGTGGAGGCCGCCGGCGCGTCGTTCGTACAGGCCAAGACACTGCCGAACGGGACGCCGCAGGTGGTCGTGGAGAACGCCGGCCTGCGGTCCGTCACCGGCATCAAACCCGACTTCGAGGCGGCCGCCGAGATCCCCGGCGAGCAGGCCGGCGAGACCCTGGTCTGGAACGTGTACCACTCCACCCAGCGGATCGACACCAACGAGACCATCAACAGTTCGGAGAGCCGGGTCGCCCTCGACCGCACCACCGGCGAGGCCGTGCCGTGGGCCGGGCAGTGCCACCTCGAGGAGAAGGCCGACCCGGCCGCCGGCGTCGGCTGCACCCCCGGCAACGTCCAGTTCGAAGGCCAGCTCTACCTCTTCCCGTTCGGCACCGAGAAACGCGCCTACCAGTACTGGGACTCCACCCTCGGCGAGGCGCTGCCGATCGAGTACCAGGACGAGGAGCAGTTCAACGGGCTGCCCACCTACCGCTTCCAGCAGGTGGTGCCCGAGCAGGAGGCCGAGATGGACCCGCAGACCCTCACCGGGCTGCTCGGGTTCCTGGCGCCCGGCGCCACCAGCGGCACCATCGCCTACCGGGCCACCCGCACCCTCTGGGTGGAGCCGATGACCGGCGCCATCGTCGGATACCGCGAGCAGCAGCACCGCGAGCTGGTGCCGGACACCGGCGCCCGGGTCGTCATCTTCGACGCCGACCTGCAGTACGACCAGGCCACCCTGGACGCCGTCGGGGCCGAGGCCGAACACGGGCGCGACCTGCTGCTCCTGCTCGGCCGGTACGTCCCGATCGGGCTCGCCGTCCTCGGTCTGCTGCTGATCGCGGCCGGCGTGCTGCTGTCCCGGGGCGCCGCACCGCGCGGCGGGCACCGGGCGGCCGACACGACCGAGCCGCTGCCGACGCCGGTGCCCCACAACTGAACGCTCCGCCCGTACCCCGCCTGGTTCTGATCTTCATCTGGTGCCGTAGAAACCGGGCGGGACGGCCGGGTCGTTCCCGGACATGTTCGACGCGACCTCGGAGGCGCTGGGGTTGATGGCGGCCATCACCAGGGTGACGCCGATGGCGGCGAGCACGGCCGCGACCACCGCGCTCAGCAGCATGTACCGCAACGGAACCATGACAGAGCTCCTCTACAGCCGTTCGATGACGCTCGCGGTCGACATCGCCCCGCCGGCGCACATGGTCACCAGCGCGGTCGTGCCGTCGATGCGCTCCAGCTCGTGCAGCGCGGTGGTCAGCAGCCGGGCCCCGCTGCTGCCGACCGGATGGCCGAGCGCGATCGCCCCGCCGTTGACGTTGACCCGGTCCGGATCGGCGCGGTGCACGGCCATCCAGGACAGCACCACACTGGCGAACGCCTCGTTCACCTCGCACCGGTCCAGGTCGTCGATCTTCATGCCGGCCCGGGACAGCACCCGGTCGGTGGCCGCGATCGGCCCGTCCAGGTGGTAGTACGGCTCCGCGCCGACCAGGCACTGCGCCACGATCCGGGCCCGCGGCCGCAGTCCCAGCGCGCGCGCCCGGTCGGCGTCCATGATCAGCAGCGCGGCCGCACCGTCCGAGATCTGCGACGACGTGCCCGCCGTGTGCCGTCCGTCCGGCAGCACCGGTCTCAACCCGGACAGCCCCTCGAACGTGGTCTCCCGCAAGCCCTGGTCGCGGGTGACGTCGCCGACCGCGACCACCTCCCGGTCGAACCGGCCCTCCGCCCAGGCACGGGCCGCGTTCGCCTGCGAGCGCACCCCGAACCGGTCCAGATCCTGTCTGGTCAGGCCGCGGCGGTCGGCGATGCGCTCGGCCGCCACGTACTGATTCGGCAGGTCGATGTCCCAGGAGCCCGGCCGGGGCAGGCCGGCGTCGCCCAGGTTGGCGCGCAGCGGCACCCGGCTCATCGACTCCACCCCGCACGCCACGCCCGCGCTGATCGCGTCCGCGGCGATCAGGCCGGCGATCAGATGCGCCGCCTGCTGCGCCGAACCGCACTGGGCGTCGATCGTGGTGCAGCCGGTGGCGTACGGCAGGCCCGCGTGCAACCACGCCGTACGGGTGATGTTGTTCGACTGCTCCCCGCCCTGGGTTACGCAGCCGCCGATGGCCTGTTCCACCTCGGCCGGTGGCAGCGCGCGCAGCGCGGCGCCGAGCAACTCGGCCGGATGCAGGCCGGACAGCCACCCGCCGCGCTTGCCGACCGGGGTCCGAACCGCATCGACGATGACCGGTGTCCCCACCGCGACCTCCAGCTAGAACCTGTTCTCGATTGAACCTACCAAATCTGTCTGATGCCATGTTTGAATCGGTAGAACTTGTTGCTGTAGGAGGAGCCGTGGCCGAGCCGCGCACCCGCATCGACCCCACCGATCCGGACGTCTACCTGCACGGCATCCCGCACGCCGAGTTCGCCGAACTGCGCCGCGCCGAACCGGTCAGCTGGATCCCGCAGCCCCGCGGCAGCGCCGGATTCGACGACGAGGGCTACTGGGCGGTCACCCGCCACGCCGACGTGATGACCGTGTCCCGGGACAGCGACACCTACTCCAGCCGGGAGAACACCGCGATCGTCCGCTTCCAGCCCGACATGACCCGCGACCGGATCGAGATGCAGCAGGCCGTACTGCTCAACATGGACCCGCCGCAGCACACCAAACAGCGCGCCGTCGTCTCCCGCGGCTTCACCCCGCGCGCCGTCAACAGTTTGCGCGCCGCCCTGCAGACCCGCGCCGAGCGCATCGTGCACACCGCCCTCGCCACCGCCGACGCCGGCGACTTCGTCACCGAGATCGCCTGCGAACTGCCGTTGCAGGCCATCGCCGAACTGCTCGGCGTCCCCCAGGACGACCGCCGCAACGTCTTCGAATGGTCCAACTCGATGATCGGCTACGACGACCCCGAATTCCGCGGCGCCGACCCGATGGAGTCCGCGATGGGCCTGCTCGGCTACGCCATGCAGATGGCCGACGAACGCCAGGCCTGCCCCCGCGACGACATCGTCACCACCCTCGTCAAAGCGGAGATCGACGGCTCCCACCTGTCGATCGACGAGTTCGGCTTCTTCGTCCTCATGCTCGCCGTCGCCGGCAACGAGACCACCCGCAACGCCATCTCCCACGGCATGCTCGCGCTGCTGTCCAACCCCGAACAGTGGGAGCTCTACAAGCGGACCCGCCCGCGTACGGCGGTCGACGAGTTCGTCCGCTGGGGCAGCCCGATCAACGCCTTCCAGCGCACCGCCCAGCGCGACACCACCCTCTCCGGAGTCCCGATCCGCGCCGGCCAGCGGGTCGCCATGTTCTACGGCTCGGCCAACTACGACGAGGACGTCTTCGCGTCACCGCACACCTTCGACATCACCCGCAGCCCCAACCCGCACCTCGGCTTCGGCGGCAGCGGCGCCCACTTCTGCCTCGGCGCCAACCTCGCCCGCCTGGAGATCGACCTCATCTTCAACGCGATCGCCGACCACATGCCCGGCATCACCCTCGCCGGCCCGGCGCAGCGCCTCCGCTCCGGCTGGATCAACGGCATCAAACACCTCCCCGTCCGTTACCGCTGACATTCGCGGGGGTGGTGGTTTCGGTGTGTGGGGTTGGGGTGCGCTGTGCGCCTGAAGTCCACACGCGGGTGGTGGTTTCGGTGTGTGGGTTTCGGGTGCGATGCGCGCCCCAACTCCACACGCTGGTGCCCTTGGCGCGTCGGCGGGTGGTTTCAGGGTGTGAGGAGGGAGGCACAGCGGTCGGGGGCGTCGGAGAACGGGAGGTGGCCGGCGCTCGGGAGGGCCACGTGGCGGGCGGTCGGCAGGATCGTGCGGGCCCGGCGGGACTGGCGGAACGGGAGGATCGCGTCACGCGTACCCCAGGCGATGGTGACCGGGATGCGGGTGAGTGAGCCCGCCTCGGCGAAGGACCACGGGCGAAGGTGGGTGGAGGCGTCGCGGGCCGCGGCGAAGCCGGGCGCGGCGGCCAGGGCGCGGGCCGCGGCGACGGCGTCGGCCGGGTCGAGGCGTGCCGGGTGGGCGTAGAAGAGGGCGCAGAACGCGGACCGGCCCACCGTCGACGCCATGATGCGGGGGAGGGATCCGTCGAGGCGGGTGGCGGCGGCGCGGGCGGTGGTGACGGCCGTCTGGCACCAGCGGCGTTCCGCCGGCGTCCAGAAGCCGATCGGGGCGAAGGCGGTCACCGCCCGGGCGCGGCCGCGGCGGCCCAGCTCCAGGGCGATGCCGCCGCCCAGCGAGTTGCCGGCGACCGCGGGAGTGTCCACACCGAGCCGGTCCAGGAACTCCTCCAGCTGGTCGGCGAGATGCGCGACCGAACCGGGGAGTCGCGGCGCGGCGTCGTGATCGCCCGAGCCCGGGGGCGAGACGGGCGGCCAGGGTGGGGAGGCGCCGAAACCGGGCAGGTCGACGGCGATCACGTCGTAGCGGGTGGCGAGAGTGCCGATGATCGGGGACCAGACCTGGCGGTGGCTGCCCAGGCCGTGGATGAGCAGCAGAGGCGGGCCGGATCCGCGGCGTTCGTAGGACAGCTCGGTCACCGCTGAGCCGGATGGTTCGCTCGCAAGCTCGCTCATGGGGGCCAGCCTCTCACCGCGGGTGGCGGGACCGGAAGGTGATTGGCGCTGCGAGCCAAGACCGGAAACCAGTTGTTGACATGTTGCCAATAAGGGTGTGATGGTACGGCGATGTCGTACGACTACGACGTCCTCGTCATCGGCTCCGGCTTCGGTGGCAGCGTGACCGCGCTGCGCCTCACCGAGAAGGGCTATCGCGTCGGCGTCCTCGAAGCCGGCCGCCGGTTCACCGACGAACAGTTCGCCAAGACGTCCTGGCGGCTGCGCGACTACATCTACGCGCCCGCGCTCGGCTGCTACGGCATCCTGCGGCTCACCCTGCTCCGCGACGTGATGATCATGTCGGGCGCCGGGGTCGGCGGCGGCTCGCTCGGTTACGCCAACACCCTGTACGAGCCGCCCGACGCGTTCTTCGCCGACCCGCAGTGGTCCGGCATCGCCGACTGGAAGTCCGAGCTGGCCCCCTACTACGAGCAGGCGAAACGCATGCTCGGGGTGACCGTCAACCCGGTCGAGACGGACTCCGACCGGGTCCTGCGCGCGGTCGCCGACGACATGGGTGTGGGGCACACGTTCCGGCACACCCCGGTCGGCGTGCTTTTCGGGGACCGCCCGGGGCAGGAGGTCGAAGACCCGTTCTTCGGCGGCGCCGGACCGGACCGCCGGACCTGCACCCTGTGCGGCTCGTGCATGACCGGCTGCCGGGGCAACGCCAAGAACACCCTGGTCAAGAACTACCTCTACCTCGCCGAGCGGGCCGGCGCCGAGGTGCACGCGCTCACCACGGTCCGGTCCGTGCGGCCACGCGACGGCGGCGGCTACCTGGTGGAGACCCGGCGCACCGGCGGGCTCGAACGGCGGACCTTCACCGCGGAACAGGTCGTCCTCGCCGGTGGCGCCCTCGGCACCCAGCGACTGCTGCACCGGATGCGCGACCGGGGGCTGCTGCCGGACGTCTCCCCACGGCTGGGGGAGCTCAGCCGTACCAACTCGGAGTCGATCCTCGGAGCGCGCACCCGCCGCACCGACCGCGACTTCAGTCACGGGATCGCGATCACCTCGTCGATCCACCCGGATCCGGTCACCCACGTCGAACCGGTCCGGTACGGACCCGGCAGCAACCTGCTCGCGCTGCTCGCCACGGCGCTCGTCGACGAGGGCCGCCCCCGCTGGTGGCAGGCCGTCAAGACGATCGCGAAAGCCGGCCGCGACATGCGGCTCTACCTCTCACCACGGAACTGGTCGAGCCAGACCGTGGTGCTGCTGGCCATGCAGCCGCTCGACAACTCGATCACCGTGCACACCCGGCGCGGCCTGTTCGGGCGGCGGATCACCAGCCGGCCCGGCATCGGCGAACCCAACCCGGTGTGGGTGCCGGCCGCGCACGACGTGGCCCGCCGGGTCGCCGCCGAGGTCGACGGGGTGCCGACCGGCTCCTACACCGAACTGGTGGGACGGCCGGTCACCGGGCACTTCATCGGTGGCTGCGCGATCGGCGCGGACCCGTCACAGGGGGTCGTCGACCCGTACCACCGGCTGTTCGGGCATCCCGGACTGCACGTCATCGACGGCTCGGTGGTCGCCGCCAACCTGGGCGTCAACCCGTCGCTGACGATCACCGCCCTGGCCGAGCGGGCGGTCGCGCTGTGGCCGAACGCCGGTCAGCCGGACCCCCGGCCCGCATCGGGTTACGTGCCCGTCGAACCGGTCGAGCCCGTGAACCCGGTCGTGCCGGCGTCCGCCCCGGCCGCCCTGCGGATCACCATCGGACGGCGGCCATGACCAGGATCGTGATCATCGGCGCCGGGTTCGGTGGGGTGGCGGTCGCCGCCGAGCTGCTCCTGGCCGGTTTCGACGATGTCGTCGTCCTGGAGAAGGCGGACCGGATCGGTGGCGTGTGGCGGGACAACACGTACCCCGGATGTGCCTGTGACGTGCCGGCGCCGCTCTACTCGTACTCCCGGGCCCTGAACCCGGACTGGTCGCGCCGCTACCCGCCGCACGACGAGATCCTCGCCTACCTGCACCGTTGCGCTGCCGAATGGGGCGTCACCCCGCTGGTCCGGTTCGGCACCGAGGTCGCCTCGGCGACGTGGTCCGGCGGCGGCTGGGAGATCACGATCAAAGGCGGTGAGACGGTACGCGCCGACGTGCTGATCCCCGCGGTCGGTCAACTGTCGCGCCCGTCGATCCCGGCCCTGCCCGGCGCCGACGGCTTCGCGGGCGTGGCCGTCCACACCGCGCACTGGAGCCCGGACGTACCGATCGAGGGCCGCCGGGTGGCTGTCGTCGGCACCGGTGCGAGCGCCATCCAGCTGGTCCCCGCGATCGCCGGTACGGCCGCCCACATCACCGTCTTCCAGCGCACCGCGCCCTGGACGGTGCCGAAACCCGACCGCCGCTACGGTCGCCTGCGCAAGGCCGCCTCCCGCCGGTTCCCCGCTCTCATGCGACTCTCCCGGGCCGCCACCTGGGGTCTCACCCTCGTGGCGGGCGCCGCGGTGACCGGCAACCGCCCGGTAAGCGCCCTGATCCGCGGCTACTCCTGGGCGCAGCGCCGCTGGCAGGTCCGCGACCCGGAGCTGCGCGCCAAGGTCACCCCGGACGAGCCGCTGGGCTGCAAACGGATCCTGTTCACCAACGGCTGGCTGCCGGCGCTGGCCCGCCCCGACGTCGACCTGGTCACCGAGAAGATCATCGCGGTGACGCCGACCGGGATCCGGACCGCCGACGGCACCGAGCACCCCTGCGACGTGCTGGTCTACGGCACCGGGTTCGCCGCCACCGAGTTCCTGGCACCGATCCGCGTGACCGGGCGCGACGGGGTGGACCTGGCCGACGAGTGGCGGGACGGCGCGCACGCGTACCTCGGCCTCGCGGTCCCCGGGTTCCCCGACATGTTCCTGGTCTACGGGCCGAACACGAACACCGGCAACACCTCGGTCATCTACTTCCACGAGGCGCAGGCCAGGTGGATAACGCAGGCCGTCCGGCGGGTCGCCGCAGGCGACCATCTGGAGGTACGGCCGGAGGTCGCGGCCGCCTACGACTCCGAGATCCAGTCGCGCCTGGCGGATTCGGTGTGGACGGCGTGCCAGAGCTGGTACCGCACGGCCGCGGGCCGCGTCGTCACCAACTGGCCGGGCAGGGCCTCCGAGTACCGCCGCCGAACCGCCACCCTCAACCGCTCCGACTTCCTGCCTGATCCATTGGACGTCACCTCCGGCCGAGCGCCAGGCTGATCATCAATCCGGCGACGAATAGAGGCAACATGCCGACCAGCCCGATCGCGATGCCGATCCAGTGAAGCCAGGGCCGCGCTGGGGTGTCCTGACGAGCGAGTTCCATACTGGGCCCACGTTCACTGAGGCGGCCGACGCGGACGTCGCGGCCGATGTCGGTTGACCCGAACAATACGTCGCTCGTCAGCCTGTCGTCGGCTGTCCCATCGTCCCAGCGGACGGCGAAACGGCAGGTCTCCCAGTAGCCGAAACCGCGGTTGGTGACCGGACCCTGTCGGTCACAGCGGTTGACGGTCGCCCACCCGGTGACCCGGGCGTCGTCGAAGTCATGGCCTGACAACCTGACGAAGGTAGCGCTCACACCGAGAAGAGCCAGTCCCAGTGCGATGACGCAACCGAAGAACGCAATTGTGCTCAGCCAGCCACCCTCGCGTTCCGTGACTGCCTTGGCCGGATCTGCGGCCGCCGCTCTCGACGCCGCCTCTGCCTGTGCGAGTTCCGCTTTGGCCTCCTCCATCCGGGCGCGGTATTTCGCCAGCGGATCCTTGTCGGAGTCCATGACTGACCTCCTCAGTCGGGAAGATCGATCGGGATCGGCTCCGGGTCGTCCTCTCGCACGTTGTCGGCTGCCGATCCCGAGTTCTGTGAGGTGTTCGCCTGAGAGGCGGCCCGTCCGGTGTTGATGACGGTTTGTTGCAGAGGGCCGTAGACGCTGGCATCCCCCTGGCTGAGCACACCGTAGGCTTTGAACGGGCCGGTCCAACCCTGCCGGGCTGTGTTGGCCGCCTCGACTCGGTGAACCATCAGGATCGTGATATCCGCGTTGTGCCGGGCCTGATCCGTCCTGAACCTGCTGAGCTTCGCCATGAGATGCCGTAGCTTCCATATGCCTTCGCCGATCTCATGAATCCTTGCCATCAGCTGCCGGACGGTATTCATGATCTTCGTGCTTGTGTTGGCCACCAGAATCGCGACCTCCGTAAGCGCTTTCGGTATCAACACGGCGGTGGCTGCCTGGACCAGTTTGGAGATGACGGCGCCGACGACCTGAGCGATGATGTCGCGAATGGTGTTCCGGGCGATGCCCACCACCGCGCCCAAAGCGGTTGTCGCCTTGCTGAGCCCGTCCGCGATGCTTCCCATCGCCTGGATGGCTTCGGCATGGTGTCGAGCGAGCTTGCGGTAGGCGGCAGCCGACTCGGCGGCCCAGATCGCGGCGGTGTCCTTCACCTCGGTGACGAAGGAATCCGTCACCTCATAGATGCGCCTCTCGATATTCTTCCAGCTGTTCGCATGTCCTTCGATGGCTTTGGGGTCACCCATCAGCCTGTCAAGCGGTTCCCGCAGGATGCGGACGTGTTCCATGGCCCAGCCGACGCCGGCCGCGAACAGCGACTGAAGCGGATCGACGATGGTTCCGAGGGCCGCCAGCGCAGCGGCGAGCGTGTTGCCGCCCGCGGCGGCGATGTCGCCCTTGATCACGCTCTCCACTGCGCCGCTGACCGATTCGAAGATGCCGGCTCCCTCATGGAACTTCGTGTCGGTAGCGGGAGCGACAAGGCCACCGTAGGTGTCACTCATCGCCGTTCCTCCTGGAAGCGCAGAACCTGTGCCGCCTCCGCATCGGTGAGGTTGACGTCAACCGTGAGAGCACGAACGAGATCGGCGAGGTTCGAAGTCGTGTCGGCTCCGTCACGCAACTCCTGGACGGCATCCTCCTGGGCGATGTTGAGCATCGGCAGAATCAGGATGCTGGGCCACTCGCCGTAGATCTCGTCCTGCTGATCGAGGTGGGAGGCGGCCCCTGCGACCTCGGCAAGCCTCTCCGCGTGAGAATCCACCTTGTTCGCGTGACCTGTCAACGCGTCCGTGTCGAGGTGGAGTAGAGGCTCAGCCATCACCAATCACGCTCCTCTCGCGGATCGGACGGCTGCGCCGGAAACTGGTCGGCGTAGGTGCCGGTGATGAACGACGTCGTGTCCGAGTCGGAGCCGAACATGCCCTTGACCAGCTCGCCCATCTCCTCGGAGAGCCGGGCCTGAGCCCGCCTGCTCGTCGCCATGATGAGCTGCGCCAGCTCCTGCGGGGCGAGTCGCATCGCCTCGTCGGTCAGCGTCAGGCTGCTCAGCCCTCCGGCGTGATCGACGGTCACGACGACGTCGCCGTCGCGGGACTCCGCCGAGCCGGATACCTGCTGCATCCGCCTGCTCAGATCATGGGTGGCCTCGGTTTGCCGCTGGACCCGCCACTGCCAGTCGGCGAGCAGGTCCTCCGGGTCCTGTGGCATGGCTTCCCTCCCGTGGGGGCGTACCGGTCATGCTGGTACACGCCCGCGGGCTCGGTCTGGTTCACACCAGGGCGGGCAATCCGGGGAGGGTGGGGATCAGGTCGGGAGGGTGGGGACGGTTCAGGCCGAAACCCTGGAGCAGGTCGACGCCGGCGACGGCCAGGTCGGTGGCGGTGGGCTCGTCCTCGACGCCCTCGGCGACGACGGTGAGGCCGAGGGCCTTGGCGATGGCGATCACCGAGTCGATGATCGTGGCGTGGGCGGGGGAGTCGTGCATCCGCATCACGAAGGACCGGTCGATTTTCAGCTCGTCGATGGGCAGCCGGGGAAGCAGCCCGAGTGACGTGTAGCCGGTGCCGAAGTCGTCGACGGCCACCCGGATGCCGCGGGCGCGCAGCGCGGCGAGCTGGGACGCCACCTGTTCCGGGCGGGTCAGCACCGCGGTCTCGGTGATCTCCACGGTCAGCATGGTGGCCGGCACCCGTTGCAGGTCGAGCAGGGTGAGGATGGTCGGCACGGCCCGGTCCTGGGCCAGGTAGGCGGCCGGCAGGTTGACCGACACCGGCAGGTGCAGACCGGCCGCCTGCCAGGTCGCCGCCTGCTGGAGCGCTTCGGCGAGGACCCAGTCGGTCAGTTCCAGGATGACGTCGGAGCGTTCCGCGTCGGGCAGGAAGACGCCCGGCGGCAGCAGGCCGCGTTGCGGGTGCTGCCAGCGGACCAGCGCCTCGGCGCCGTGCATGCGCCGGGTGGTGGCGTCGTGCAGCGGCTGGTAGTGCAGCCGCAGGTTGCCGGAGCGCAGCCCGGTCCGTAGTTCGGTGAGCTGCCGCAGGTCGACCCGCTGGTTGGTGTCGAGAGCCGGCGTCCATTCGACGACGCCGGTGCGCTCGTGTTTGGCGCGGCGCATGGCGGCCGCGGCCCGGCGCATCAGGACGGTGACGTCGTGGTGGTCGGCGTGGCTGATGCCGATGCTTGCCTCGACGCTGATCGGCAGTCCGTCGACCGGGTGCGGCCCGCGGATGCCGGCGGCCAGGCGACGGCTCACGGTCTGTGTGGTCTGCCCGGGCGGCAGGTCGGACAGCAGCACCACGAACTGGTCGCCGTCGAGCCGGGCGGCCAGGTTGCCGGGTCCACGGGCGGCGCCCAGCGCGGTGGCGACCCGGTGCAGCAGGGTGTCGGCGCCGTGGTGGCCGAGCACGTCGTTGGCGTCCTGGAACCGGTCCAGTCCGAGGTGGATGACGGCGACCAGTTCGCCGGCGTCGAGGCGGCGCTGCCCCTCGGCCTGGACGGTGGCCCGGTTGGGCAGCCCGGTGAGCTGGTCGGTGCGTGACAGCCGCGCGAACCGGCCGGCCATGGCGGCGAGCAGGTCGACGATCGGCGCGATGCCGTACCGGCCGTCGGGCCAGCTGACCAGCACCGGTTCCTCCCGGTCGGCGGCCGGCCGGGTCAGGGCGGCTTCGGCGGCGACGTCGATGTCGGTGCCGGCGGGCAGCTCCAGAACCTCGACGGGCTCCAGTGGACCGTCTGGTGACGGGGACTCGCCGGGCGGCGGGCCGGTGGCCGCGCGCCGCCACCGGTCGAGCATCGCCCGGCTGACCAGGCGGTGCCCGTACGGGGAGGCGACGATCACGCCGGGGGCGAGGTGGTTCGCGGCGAGGGCGGCCTCGATGCCGGCGACCGTGGTGCCCGCCGGGAGCGGGGTCATCGGGATGCCGATCTCGCCGAGTTTGCGGGGCGTGCGTGGCGCGGTCACGACGGGCCGCTCAGCGGGAAGCAGGAGACGGTGATCTCGCGGCCGTGCGGGCGCAGCCGGACCAGCAGGCGGCCGCCGGTGCCGGTGAGCAGCGCGTCGGCTCGTTCGCCGCGCAGCGCCCGCAGCCACAGGCCGGTGAGCGCCGCCCGGTCGGCGGGGACGATCAGCGATGTCAGGGCGGCGGCCGGGGTGGGCTCGGCGGCCGTGGTGAGTGACAGTACGGCGAGCCGTCCGACGAGGTCTTCCAGGTCGGTGCGGACGGCCTCCAGGTCGTGTTCGGTGTGCTGTTCGCGGGTGCGGTCGAGCAGCATCCCGTCCCAGACGGTGGCGCCGTCGGCCTCCCGGTGCGGGCGGGAGGTGCCGTACAGCCAGCGCCGGGATCCGTCGCGCCGGGTGATGCTGCCGCGCCAGACCCACGGTTCCAGGGTTTGCGCCGACAGTGTGATGCTCTCCACGAAGGACGCGCGGTCCTCCTCGACGATCAGGCCGGTGATCTGGGTCGACGACGCGATGACCTCGGCCGCGTCCATGCCGTAGATCTCGCGGCAGCCTTCGGAGACGAAGGTGAACGACGCCTCCCCGGTCGGTTCCACCCGGAACTGGTAGAGCATGCCGGGCGCGTTGTTGACGGTGTTCCAGAAGCGCTGCTCGCCGGCGGCGATGGCGTCCTCGCTGCGCCGCCGTTCGGTGTCGTCGATGGCGATGTTGCAGACGCCGTAGACGGAGCCGTCCGGGTCGGTCAGCGGCACCCGGGTCACCACGTACTGGCGGATGTCGTCACCGAACGGGATCTCCTCGCGGACGGTCGTCGCCGAGCCGGTGGAGGCGACCTCCTCGTCGTGGGCGCGCCCGACCGCGGCCACCGACGCGGACACCAGGTCGGCCTCGACCCGGCCGACCATGTCGGCGGCGGTCACCTGGAACACCCGCTCGTATTCGCCGTTGACGAACAGGTAGCGCCCGGCCAGGTCCTTCGCCGAGATCATCGCGGTGGTGTGCTGCAGGATCGCGGTGATCAGGGTGTTGCTGCGCTGGAGTTCCTGTTGTGCCCGGTGCACGTCGGTCTGGTCGGTGATGAACGCGAAGAACCCGTCGTCGCCGAGCGAGTCGACGGTCATCGACAGGCGCAGTTCCGCGCCGTCGCGGTGCAGCGCCGGGACCTCGACCGCATGGCCGAGGCCGTCGCTGTCACCGTTGACCAGCCGGCGGGCGAACCCGGCGCTGTGTGCCGAGCGCAACGCCGGCGGAATGATGGTCTCGGTCAGGCGCTGCCCGACGATCTCGTCGCGGGTCCAGCCGAAGAGCCGCTCGGCGGCCCGGTTCCAGTCGCGGATCACTCCGGCCCGGTCGATCTGCAGATAGGCCAGGCCGGAGGCGTCCACGGCACGGTCCCGGGGGCCGGGCGCCGGCGGGGCGCTGATCTGAGGGGCTTCGACGGTGAGCACGCCCCGCATATCGGCCCGCCGGCGGCGCACTTGAGTTCAGGCGGCGACCGGCGCCGCGCGCCACTGCTCGGAGCCGAACACCTCGTAGCGGATCCGCTCGTCGGCGACGCCCCGCCGGTGCAGTCCGGCCCGGACGGTCTGCATGAACGGCGCCGGGCCGCACAGATACACGTCGGTGCCGGGCTGGACGGGGATCAGGTCGGTGTCGATCAGGCCGGTGTGCGCGCCGGGGTGACCGCCCTGCTCGTACCAGAGGATCTCGTGGAACGACCGCAGCCGGGCGCCGTTGCTGAGCATGTCGCCGCGCAGCGGGTGCCGCCCGGGGTCGCGGTCGGCGTGCACGACCGTCACCTCCCGGGTCGGCCGGGTGCGCGCGGTGTGCTCCAGGATGGCCGCCATCGGGGTGACCCCGACTCCGGCGCTGACCAGCAGCAGCGGAGTGTCGGCGGGGCGCAGGACGAGGTCGCCGTACGGCTGGCTGACCCGCAGCCGGTCGCCGATGTCCACCTGGTCGTGCAGGAACGCCGACACCACGCCGTCGGGGGCGCCGCCGCGGCCGCGGACGCGCCGCACGGTGATCCGCAGGGTGCCGCCGGTGGGCGCCTGGGACAGCGAGTACTGCCGCAGTTGGCGGCCGGCGCCGGGCAGGTCGGCGGCGATCGTCACGTACTGCCCCGGGTGGTAGTCGGGGACGGCTTTCAGATCGGCGGGGACCAGCACGAACGAGACGGTGTCGTGCGCCTCGTCGATCTTGTTGGCGACCGCGTAGGACCGCCACGGGTCGGCGCCGTCGACGCCGGCCTGGGCGTAGAGGCGGGCCTCCCGGCCGATCAGCTGGGCGGCGAACAGCCAGTACACCTCGTCCCACGCGGCGGCGATCTCCGGTGTGACGGCGTCGCCGAGCACCGTGCCGACGGCGCGCAGCAGGTAGCGGCCGACCATCGTGTACTGCTCCGGGCGGATGCCGAGGGCGCAGTGCCGGTGGGCGATCCGGTCGACGACGTGCTCGAACGCGACCCCGGCCGGTCCGGCGCCGATGAGGTGCGCGGCGTACGCGGCGACGGCTCCGGAGAGCGCGCTGCGCTGCTCGCCGGTGGCCTGTGCGCTGCGGCTGAACAGGTTCAGCAGCTCCGGGTGGTCCCCGATCATCGTCTCGTAGAAGACGGACGCGATGGCTTCGAGGTGCTCGCCGACGACCGGCAGCGTCGCCTCGATGACCGGGGTGCTGGTTGCGGACAGCATGAGGGGCCTCCTCTACTCGGGTGATCGGCCTGGGGTCTGTTTCATGAGGGGGCAGGAGCGAGGCGAGGTCCAGACGGCGGCTGGGCCACGCCGCAGCCCCAGCCATCCCTCATGAAACGGACCCCAGGGTCAGCAGGACCTGCCGGACCGGGGGAGCGGCCAGGTCGCCGATCGTGATGGGGTCGAGCGAGGCGTAGAACGCCTCCTGTGCGACGCGCAGCGCACCCCGCAGCCGGCAGCCGCCGCGGAGCGGGCAGCCCGGCTCGCCGTCGCAGTCGACGACCTCGGTCTCGCCTTCGAGCTCGCGGACCAGCCCGCCGATGGAGGTACCGGCGGCGCCGGTGGCGAGCCGGACGCCGCCGTTGCGGCCGCGCACGGTGTCCAGCAGACCGAGGTGGTGCAGCCGCTGCACCACCTTGGCGAGGTGGCTGCGGGGGACCGCCACCGAGCCGGCCAGCACGTCGACGGTGAGCAGGGCCTCCGGCCGCGCGGCGGCGAGCATCAGGACGCGCAGACCGATGTCGGTGGAGCGGTTCAGTCGCACGTGCCGACCGTACTAAAGAGGTATCTGAAAGTCCTGTTTTTGAGCCATAGATCACGGAGGGGGCGGACCCCCTCCGTGAACCGTGGACTAGCTGAGCTTGAAGACCGTGGCCTTCGTGGCGACCGTGATCTGACCGTCCCTGTGCCGCAGGTACTGTCCGGCCGCGACCCGGATGGTCACGCCACCCTTCGCGGCGATCCGGGTCACCGGCGTGCCGGTGGTCCCCAGCGACACGGCCGTACCGCTGACCACGAGGAACTTCGTGGGCTGGTCGACCGACTGGATCGTCTCGCTGCCGTCCGCCCCGGCCACGAACCGGAACTGGGTCAGCTCCAGCTCATGCGGCGCGTGCGCGGCCCGGATCACGTCGCCCTCGTGCTTGACGAACGAGCGGGGCGCGTCGGACGGCGACAGGCGCACGATCGGCCCGCCCGACCCGACCGGGATGCCGAACATCGGCGTCCCGTCCTCGTGCCAGTAGAGCTTCTGCACCCGGGTGTGCCGGTTGGGGTCGTACAGCGGGTCGCCGACGATCTGCTTGTAGTCGCGGGCGTGGTAGACCAGCACGTCGGTCTTCCCGTCCTCGGCCACCGTGAACGAGTTGTGGCCGGGCCCGAAACGGGAGGTCTCCTCGTTGGAGACGAAGATCGGGTCCGGGTGCTTGGTCCAGCTCGCCCTCTTCAAGAGATCATCCGAAGCGGACGCGGTGAGCAGCCCCATGCAGTAGTTGGCGTCGGTGGCGCTGGCCGAGAAGGTGATGAAGACCTTCCCGTCGCGGATCAGCACGGCCGGGCCCTCGTTGACCCGGTAGCCGATGATCTCCCAGCTCCGGGTGGGCGTGGTGATCCGGGTCGGCTTGGACTTGAAGGTCCACGGGTTCGCCATCTCCGCGATGTACAGGCTGGTGTTGACCGCGATCTCCGGCTCGCTCTGGGCCCACACCAGGTACTGCCTCCCCCGGTGGGTGAAGCTGGTGGCGTCCAGGGTGAAGCCGTCCCACTCGGTGACCAGTTGCCCCTTGAGGGTCCAGCCGGCCGGGTCGCGCGGGTCGTCGAGCGCGGACTCCATCACGTACGTCCGGATCCGGAACACCTCGCCGGCGTCCCCGGCGGCGAAGTAGATGTACCACTTCCCGCCGATGCGGTGCAGCTCCGGCGCCCAGATGTGGCCGCCCATCTTTCCGCTGGTGGGGCGGCGCCAGATGACCGACTCCTCGGCGTCGGCCAGTCCGGCGATGGTGCTCGCGCCGCGCACGACCAGGCGGTCGTACTCCGGGACCGAGCCGGTGAAGTAGTACATGCCGCCGACCGGCTTGGTGATCCAGGGGTCGGCGCGCTGGCTGATCAGGGGGTCGATGGTGGGCACTCCATGGATTACGGCATCGTCGGGCAGCGGTCCGGGCTGCGGGGCGCCTTCCGCGCCACTCGCGGCGAGCGCTCCGAGAGTGCCGGCGCCGGCCACCCCGAGAGAACCCCGCAGCACGGTACGGCGATTCAGTGCGAACGTCATGTCTGCGTCCTTATCGCGTCTTGATCCGGAGGAAGGTGACCGAGTTCGCCGGGAACTCACGGGTGAACGTCGAGGCGATCCCGCTGACGGTGCTGGTGACCGGCAGGATCGGCTCGGCCGAGCGGGTGTTCTGCTCGCCCGGGTCACCGGTGATCACGGTGTGCTTCGCGGTCCGGGCCACCTTGCGCCCGCCCAGGTCGATGCGGGTGACGGCCGGGGTGTCCTGCGCGTTGACGACCTTGACGATCAGTTCGCCCTTCTCGGTGTCCTCCGTGACGACCTGGGCGAACGGCTCGCTCACCTTGTCGTCGTCGAAGCCGCCCCACTCCACGCCGTCCAGGAACAGCGTCACCTTCGTACCCCGGACCTGGATCTTGAGGTCGTAGGTGCGGCCGGTCGTCACCGTGTTGGGCTTGGTGAGGATCTGCTCCTTGGCGCTGGTGACGCCCTTCTCGACGGCGCCCTGGGTGTTGTTCCAGCCGCCCAGGTTCCACCAGTAGAACTGGCCGGTCTGCTGGATGCCGAACGCGACCAGGAAGCCCTCGGCGCCGGCGGTCTTGGTGGCCTTCAGCGTGTAGTCGTAGTCGGTCTCGCTGATGGTGGCCGCCTTGACCATGGTGTCCTCGGACGCCGTGTCGGTCTGGGTGTAGGCCCCGTCGGTCACCGCCCAGCTGCCACGGTTGGTCACCGGGCTCCAGCCGTCCGCGTCGCCGTCGCCGAAGTCGTCGCTGAACAGCACGGTGCCGTCCGGCTTGGTGACCTTGACGTCGTCGTAGACCGCGGCGGTACGCCAGGTGGAGAGCCCGACCGCACCGGTGATCGGCTTGGGCTGGGCCACGGCGCCGGTCGTGGTGGTCGGGACGACCCGGTCGCCGACGTTGTTCATGAAAAGCTTCTGCACCTGGTAGCTGGTGGAGCCCCACGACTCGTCGTTGTCGAACCAGATCATGTCCGGCTTCCACTGCACGTTGTCGATGTTGGCGAGCAGCGGCGCGTACGACGCCATCTTCACCACGTCGGCGTTGCGCTCCAGGCCGGTCATGTAGGCGGCCTCGGCCAGTGAGTTGTACAGCTTGGCGTCCAGCGAGGCGTATTCGCCCAGGAAGACCTTGGGGCCGCTCCGGTCGTACGCGTCATAGCGTTTGTTGTTCTGCAGGAACCACGACGGGCTGTTGTAGTAGTGCTCGTCGACCATGTCCGAGCCGTGCGCCTTGTTCTTGGCCCACAGGTTCTCGAACGTCGAACCCTGGTCGTCCGGGCCGGAGTTGCTGACCACGGTGACGTCCGGGTACTTCGCCTTGATGGCGGACTCGAACTTGAGGAAGTTCGCCCAGTACTCCTCGGGCAGGTTCTCCTCGTTGCCGACGCCGAGCGTGGTGAGGCCGAACGGCTTCGGGTGGCCCATGTCGGCGCGCAGCTTGCCCCAGGTGGTGGTGGTCGCACCGTTGGCGAACTCGATCAGGTCGAGCGCGTCCTGGATGTACTGCTGGAGCAGCGCCTCGTCCACCGTGGCCCGGTTCTGGCCGCAGCCGGTGACCAGGGCCGGCAGCACCGGCAGCGGCATGGCGCCGATGTCCTCCGAGAACTGGAAGTACTCGTAGTAGCCGAGGCCGTAGGTGGCGTTGTAGCCCCAGAAGTTCTTGTTGGTGGCCCGCGTCTCGACCGGCCCGACGGTGTCCTTCCACTGGTAGGACCGGGCGCGCGGGTAGTTGTTGGCGGCGGTGTACTGGTACATGCTGCCGGTGTTGACGAGGCAGCCGCCCGGGAAGCGGACGAAGCCCGGCCGCAGCGCCTCGATCTTCTCCGCCAGGTCCTTTCGCAGACCGTTGGCGCGTCCCTTGTAGGTGTCGCGCGGGAACAGGGAGATCTCGTCGAGCCGCGCGCTGCCGGAGGTCTTGACCGACAGCCGGGCCACGTCGCTGGTCGCGGTGGCCCGCAGCGTTCCGGTGTACTTCTTCCAGGTGTCACCGGTGACGGCGACGGTCAGCGGCGCGGACAGCGCGGTGCCGTCCGCGGTGACCAGCGAGACCTCGAGCGAGGTCGCGGCGCCCGCCCGGGCCCAGACCGAGAAGTTGTAGTGCTCCGAGCGTGCGACCGCGAGCCCGGTGTTGTAGCCGGCGTTGGTGAGCCCGGCCGCACCGGTCACCGTCAGGTAGTTGCGGTTGCGTTCGTTGAGCCGCTGGCCGTCGTCGGTCACCACGGCCGAGCCGCTGACCGTCCACGCCGTCAGCCCGTTGAAGCCGGACGCGTCGGTGCTGTTGAACTCGAACGAGCGGTTGCGGACCAGTTCGGCGTAGAGGCCGCCGTCGGCCGCGTAGTTGATGTCCTCGAAGAAGACGCCGTACATGGAATCGGGGATGGCCGCGCCGGTCGCGTCCGGGTTCACGGTGATGGTGTAGTCCGGTTCGACCGCTACGGCGGCGACGGGCGGGGCGACCGCGAGCGGGAGCGAGACCAGCAGTGCGGTCGCGCCCACGAGGCGTTTGGGGATTCGGGGCATGAGGTGTCCTCCGGTGCGGATCGCAACGGTTTCGGAAGTGTTTCCGATATAGGGGCTCCGCAATGTGTACGCAAACATCGACAGGGCTGTCAAGGCTTCCGAGGTAGTGGTTTTGCAGCGCTGCAAGCGTTAGGGTGCGATCTTGTTAGCGTTAACCAGCCTGAGCACCGAAGACTCTCGCCGAGCGGCAGCGCGCGGTCTCGACCAGACTCACCGCCCGCTCCCGTTCCCACTCCCCGGCACCCGGCGCGGCCCCGCCGGCATCCACGAAGGACGGTCGACACGACGGACGTTCATGCCGCGTTCACCCGGGCGGCACCACTGCGGGGTGGTCGCCGTACATCTGGGCTTCTTAGCGTCCGGGCAGCCCGTCACCGAGCACGGTGACGTGAGACCGAGGAGAACAGAACCGATGCCAGACTTCAGTCGCCGCCTGCTTCCGCTGCTGGGACACAGCGGTGGTAGTCGCGACGCGATGACCTGTCTGTACCGATGTGGCAACGCGTGTGACCACCCCGTGCCGAACGAGTCGGCCAACCCCTACCTCGGGGACGTCGTCAACGCCGAGATGAGCCGCCGCGGTGTGGTCCGGGCCGGCGCTGTCGGGGCGATGGTGCTCGGCTTCGGCGGCACCGCGCTCGCCGCCGCCGGCCCGGCCGCGGCCGCCCCGGCGCAGACCGTGCCGGTGCCGGAGACACTGCCCGGCGGCGGCCGTCACACCAAGGCCGGCAAGCTGACCTTCCAGCCGGTCGCGCCGAACACCCTCGACGCGGTCACCATCCCGGACGGCTACCGGAGCGCCGTCGTCATCCGCTGGGGCGACCCGGTCGAGCCGGGCGCGCCCGCGTTCGATGTGGACAACCAGACCGCGGCCGCGCAGTCCAAGCAGTTCGGCTACAACAACGACTTCGTCGGCGTGATCCCGATCCCCGGCGAGCGCGACCGGGCGCTGCTCGTGGTGAACCACGAGTACACCAACGAGGACCTGATGTTCCGTGGCTTCACCGGCATGGACGCCCTCACCGTCGAGCAGCTGAAGGTCGCCATCGCGGCACACGGCCTGTCCGTCGTCGAGATCGAGCGGGTCGGCCGCAGCGGCCGGTGGAAGCCGGCCAAGAGCCGCCGCCTGCGCTACAACCGCCGGATCACGGCCCTCGAGACCGAGTTCAAGCTGACCGGCCCGGTGGCCGGCTCGGCGCTCGTCAGGACCACCGCCGACCCCACCGGCAAGATCGTCATCGGTACGCTGAACAACTGCGCCGGCGGCGTCACCCCGTGGGGCACCGTGCTCTCCGGCGAGGAGAACTTCAACCAGTACTTCGTCGGCGGCGACGCGGTGGCGGCCGACGTCAAACCCAAGCTCAACCGGTACGGCATCAGCACCACCGCCCGTTACCCGAGCGGCAGCCGCAAGTGGGACCGGGCCCAGGACCGTTTCGACCTGGCACTCAACCCGAACGAGGCGAACCGCTTCGGCTGGATCGTCGAGGTCGACCCGTTCGACCCGGAGGGCCGCCCGCGCAAGCACACCGCCATGGGCCGCTTCAAGCACGAGGGCGCCAACGTCATCGTGGCCCGCAACGGCAAGGTCGTCGCGTACATGGGTGACGACGAGCGGTTCGACTACCTGTACAAGTTCGTCTCGGACAAGAAGTACATCGACAGCGACTCGCCGTGGGCACGCAAGCACAACCTGACCCTGCTGGAGTCGGGCACCCTCTACGTCGCCAAGGTGACCGGGGACAGCGACCCGGCCGAGATCGACGGCACCGGCAAGCTGCCGGCCGACGGGAAGTTCGACGGCAAGGGCGAGTGGATCAAGCTGGTCTCCGGCAACACCTCGTTCGTGCCCGGCATGACCGCCGCCGACGTGCTGACCTTCACCCGCCTGGCGGGCGACGCGGTCGGCGCCACCAAGATGGACCGTCCCGAGGACGTGCAGCCCAGCCCGCGCACCGGCAAGATCTACGCGGCGATGACCAACAACAGCAACCGGGGCACCGGCACCAACGCCAAGGCGGACGAGGCCAACCCGCGCAACGCCAACAAGCACGGCCACATCTTCGAGATCACCGAGGACCGCGGCGACCACACCGGCACCGGCTTCACCTGGCAGCTGCCGATCGTCTGCGGTGACCCGGCCGCCGCCGACACCTACTTCGGCGGGTACGACAAGGCCGCGGTGTCCCCGATCTCCTGCCCGGACAACGTCGCCTTCGACAGCGCCGGCAACCTCTGGATCTCGACCGACGGCAACGCGCTGGGCAGCAACGACGGCCTGTTCGCCACCCCGATCGAGGGCAAGGAACGGGGCCACCTGCGACAGTTCCTCACCGTGCCGAAGGGCGCCGAGACCTGCGGTCCCTTCATCACCTCCGACGACCGCTCGGTGTTCGTGGCGGTCCAGCACCCCGGTGAGATCACCGGCGCGTCGATCGACAAGCCGGCGTCGGTCTGGCCGGACGGCGACTTCGCCAAGCCCGGCGTCGTGGTGACCTGGCGCCCGGACGGCGGCCCGGTCGGCAGCTGATCTCCACGTGTCACCCGGACGGCCGCGGCGTTCCCAGCCGCGGCCGTTTTTCATCGCCGGGCACTTCCCGTATTCGCGCCATCATCGTACGGTGATGGCGCCCGAAGGGTTATTCGCGTGCACGGTCGGGAAAGCACGTGACCCGCGGCTCAGAAGGGCGCTGAGGTGATCCGCCCGGCCGTGCTCAGCGTGTTCCAAACCGTCCAAGGTCCGCGACACCTGCGGGGGTGACAGGTTGACCGAGACACCGACCACGACGAGAACGAGCGTGTCCGAGCCGGAGGCGGCCCGGGCGCGCCCGGTGACCGATGCCGAGGAGCAGCGCCCCGGGGTCCGCCGGCCGCGGATCGCCCCACGGCTGCTGCGGATCCTGCCGTCCGCGGTGCCAGGGGCGCTGATCCTCGGCATCGCGCTGATCCATGCCGGGCGGCCCACACTCAGCTGGGACGAGGTCACCTCCGCCGAGATGGCCTCCCGCTCGGTGCCGCAGATCCTCGCCACCGTGCCGAACATCGACGCCGTCTTCGGTGCCTACTACCTGCTGCTGCACTGGTGGACCGGGGTGGCCGGCACCTCCGAGATGGCGCTGCGACTGCCCTCGATCGTCGCCATGGCGGGCAGTGTGGCGGTCGCCGCCGAGTTGGGGCGGCGTCTGTTCACCCCGCTGGCCGGGCTGGTCGCCGGCCTGATCCTGTGCATCGTGCCGAACACCTCCCGGTACGCCGCCGAGGCCCGGCCGTACGCCTTCGCCTGTTTCTTCTCGGTCCTCGCCCTGCTCCTGCTGTTCGAGGCGATCCGGCGCGGCGGCGCGTACCGATGGGTGGCCTACGGCCTGAGCGTGTTTCTGCTGGGTCTCTTCCATCTGGCCGCCCTGACCACCCTGCTGGCGCACGCCGCCCTGGTCCACATCCAGGGCGGCGGGCTGCGCGGCCGCCGGGCGCTGGTCTGGGGCGGCACGGTGCTGGCCGCGCTGCTGCCACTCGCCCCGGTCGCCTGGCTGGGCGTGCATCAGCAGGACGACCAGTTGTACTGGGTGAAGCCGATCACGCCACAAGCGGTCGGCGGCATGCCGGCCGGGATCGTCGGCTCCCGGGAGGTGGCCTGGTTCCTGATCGGCATGGTGGTGCTGGTCTCCTGGCGGCCGCTGCGCCGCCTGGTCCCGGTCGCGCTGCTCGCGTTCGGCCCGTTGGCCGTCCTGGGCGCGGTGTCGGTCCTCATCTCTCCCATGTGGGTGCCCCGCTACCTGCTGGTGGTGCTCGCCCCGCTGGCGATCCTGGCGGCGGTCGGGCTGACCGGGGGACGGGACGGCTGGCCCCGGTTCACCGTGCTGCGGGTGGTGACCGTGCTGCTGATGCTCGCCGCGGTGGCCGTGCCCGGGCAGCGGGCGGTCCGTACGCCCACCGCCAAGAACGGGCCCGACTACCGGGCCATCTCGAAGATCGTGGGCGGGGCGGCGCAGCCCGGTGACGTGGTCGTCTATCAGGCGCGGAACCGGGCGTTGCGAGCCGGCGTGAACCACTACCTGGCCCGGCAGCCGGTGGTCCCGGCCGACCCGCTGGTCCGGGTGCCGTCGGAGCGGACCGGCCGGCTGACCGCCGAGGAGTACCCGGACGCCGGCTCGCGGGTGGACGGCGCCGGGCGGATCTGGCTGGTCGCCGGGAACAGCGTGGACGACCCGGTGAAGGCCCGGCCGGAACTGCGCGGGCTGCTCGCCGCGGACTACCGGCGGGTCGGTCTCTGGCGGCCCAGGTGGGCCACCGTCGCCCTCTACGAGCTGCGGGGCTGAGCTGGCAAGCTGACCGCCATGAAGGTTCTGCTGCCCGACACCATCCCCCTCGACCCGGAACTGCCCGATGGCGTGACCACCGCCGTCTACGACGTCCGCTGTCCGGTACCGGACGAACACACCGACGCCGAGGTGCTGGTGGTGTGGGGCAACACGCCGGAGAACCTGTCCGACGCGGCGCAGCGGCTCAAGGAGGTCCGCTGGGTGCAGACGCTCGCCGCCGGGCCGGACGCGGTGCTGGCGTCCGGGTTCGCCGCGGACGTGGTGGTCACGGCGGGGCTGGGGTTGCACGACCGTACCGTCGCGGAGCACACGCTGGGCCTGGTCCTGGCCGCCGCGCGCCGGCTCAACCGGCTGGTCCGCGCGCAGATCGGGCGCCGCTGGGCGGGTGAGTGGGGCGGCCTGCAACCGGTGGACGAGCCGGGCGCCTTCCGGACCCTGCGCGACGCCGGCGTGGTGATCTGGGGTTTCGGCGGGATCGCCGCCACCCTGGCGCCGCTGCTCGCCGCCCTGGGGGCGAGAGTGACCGGGGTGGCCCGCCATGCCGGCGAGCGGCACGGCTTCCCGGTGGTCACCGACGCCGAGCTGCCGGGTCTGCTGCCGGAGACCGATCTGCTGATCAACATCCTGCCGGCCACCCCGGAGACGGCCGGCGTGCTGGACGCCACGATCCTGGACCGGCTGCCCGCCCACGCCTGGGTGGTGAACGTGGGCCGCGGCGCCACTCTGGACGAGCAGGCGCTGCTCGCCGCGATCCGGGCCGGGCGCCTCGGCGGGGCCGCCCTCGACGTCTTCGCCGAGGAGCCGTTGCCGGTGACGTCGGGGCTGTGGGACGAGCCCGACGTGATCATCACGCCGCATGCCGCCGGCGGCCGTCCGGAGGGCGCGTCCGCCCTGCTCGGCGAGAACCTGGCCGCCTACCGGTCGGGTGGCTCACTGCGCGGCGTCGTCCCCTGAGCGGCGGGCCCGTGCCCTCGCTCACCGCGCGGTGTC
This sequence comes from Actinoplanes sp. NPDC049802, assembly GCF_040656595.1. NCBI lineage: Bacteria > Bacillati > Actinomycetota > Actinomycetes > Micromonosporales > Micromonosporaceae > Actinoplanes > Actinoplanes sp. NPDC049802. The sequence continues at coordinate 104,496 of NZ_JBFAMR010000002.1, read as the reverse complement.
GTCTCCCGGGGTGCGGGCCGGGCGGGCCCGTGCCCTCGCTCACCGCGCGGTGTCGTCTCCCGGGGTGCGGGCCGGGCGGGCGCGCACGTGTACCCGCTCGCCCTGCGGGCCGAAGATGTGGAGCACCTCGGCCGGCTCCGGCCCCGGGTTGAGGACGGCGTGCGGCAGCCGGGTGTCGAATTCGGCGGCTTCGCCCGGGGTGAGCAGCAGATCGTGCTCGCCGAGCAGCAGCCGGACCCGGCCGGAGAGCACGTAGAGCCACTCGTAACCCTCGTGGGTCTGCTGTTCCACCCCGCACGCCCCCGCCTCGGGCGGCAGGATCTGCTTGAAGGCCTGCATCCCGCCCGGCCTGCGGCTGAGCGGGATGTACGTGCGCCCGCCCCGCTGGATCGGCCGGGCCCGGACCCGTGGGTCACCGGTCTCCGGCGCGTCCACCAGCTCGTCGAGGGACACCTGGTACGCCTCGGCGAGCGGCAGCAGCAGCTCCAGCGTGGGGCGGCGGCTGCCCGACTCGAGGCGGGACAGGGTGCTCACCGAGATGCCGGTGGTCTCGGCCAGCTGGGTGAGGGTGATCTCCCGCCGCTGGCGCAGCTCACGCAGCCGGGGCCCGACGGCGGCGAGCGCGGACTCCAGGTCTTTTGCCATAACAGCAACATTAGTTGCCGTCCTGCGGGAGCGTTGGGCACGGTGAGCGGGAGAGGCGAGAGAGGAGTACGCCGTGGAGGAGCAGACGTACGACGTCGTGGTGATCGGCGGCGGCGCGGCCGGACTGAGCGGGGCCCTGGCCCTGGCCCGGTCCCGGCGGTCCGTGCTGGTGATCGACAGCGGGGAGCCGCGGAACGCCCCGGCCGCGCACATGCACAACTACCTGGGCCGCGACGGGATGCCCCCGGCCGAGTTGCTGGCCGTGGGCCGGGCCGAGGTGGCCGGCTACGGCGCCGAGCTGCTGACCGGCCGCGCCGAGTCGGCGGTCCGCGACGGCGACGGGTTCCGGGTGGCGGTCGACGACGGCCGGGTGGTTCGCGGGCGGCGCCTGCTGGTCACCACGGGGCTGGTCGACGAGCTGCCGGAGATCGAGGGGCTGGCCGGGCGCTGGGGGCGGGACGTGGCGCACTGCCCGTACTGCCATGGCTGGGAGTTGCGCGACCACCGGATCGGTGTGCTGGCGAGCGGGCCGCTGAGTCTGTTGCAGGCGCAGATGTGGCGGCAGATCAGCCCGCACGTGCTGATCCTGCTCAACGGTCAGCCGGCGCCGGACGCCGGGCGGGCCGAGGAGCTGGCCGCCCGGGGCATCCCGGTGGTGGCCGGCGAGGTGGCGGGCGTGCAGGTGTCCGGGGACCGGCTGACCGGGGTGCGGCTGGCGTCCGGCGAGGTGGTCGCGGTGGACGCGGTGGTGGCCGGACCACGGTTCACCGCCCGGTCCGGGGTGCTGGAGTCGCTGGGTCTGGAAGCGGAGCCGTTCGAGATGCACGGGTTCGTGCTGGGCAGCCGGATCCCGGCGGACGAGACCGGGGCGACCCGGGAGCCCGGCGTGTGGGTGGCCGGCAACGTGACGAACCTGGGCGCGACCGTCGTGGTGGCAGCGGCGGCCGGGCAGACCGCCGCCGCGGCGATCAACATGGATCTGATCGCCGACGACACCCGGCGGGCGGTGGCCGCCTACCGGGACCGGGTCACCACGATGTTCACCGAGGAGGCCTGGGAGCAGCGGTACCGGGGCAGGGACGCGATCTGGAGCGGGCGGCCCAACCCGCAGCTGGTCGCCGAGGCGTCCGGGCTCACACCGGGCCGCGCCCTGGACGTCGGCTGCGGCGAAGGGGCGGACACGGTGTGGCTGGCCGAGCGGGGCTGGCAGGTGACCGCCGTGGACATCTCGACGGTGGCGCTGGAGCGGGCGGCCGGGCACGCGGCCGGCGCCGGGGTGGCCGAGCGGGTCACGTTCCGGCACGCCGATCTGCGCTCGGACGAGCCCGGCGAGGCGTACGACCTGGTGTCCGCGCAGTTCATGCATCTGCCGCCGGAGGAGCGCCGGGAGCTGTACGCCCGGCTGGCCGCGTCGGTGGCGCCGGGCGGCACCCTTCTGGTGGTCGGCCACCACCCGTCCGACCTGGCGACCTTCATCCGGCATCACTTCCCGGACATGCTGTTCACCGCCGAGGAGATCGCCGCCGGGCTCGATCCGCAGGAGTGGAAGGTGCTCACCGCCGAGGCCCGGCCCCGGACGGCGACGGACCCGGAGGGTCGCGTGGTCACCGTCCGGGACGCGGTCCTGGTGGCTCAGCGCAGGCTTTGAGATTCCGTCGGCGGCCGCGGTCGGCGGGGGATTTGTCCGAGTATTCCGGGTCGAGTTTCCGGCTAACCGGGCGAATCGCCAGCATGGCCGCGGCCGCCTTGCTGCAATGGGCACATGCGTCCGGATGATGATGAAGCACTCCCCGCCCCGGGCGAGGACGCCCGGGCGGCGCTCGCGGCCTGGCGGGACGGGCTCGTCGAACCGGGCGGCACGAACCGGCTCCTCAACCTGCCCCGTGGCGGCGCCGACCTGGTGGAGATCATCTCCCCGAACCCGGCGGGTGTCGTCGAGGCGCTGCGCCGCGGCCGGGACTGCGCGCTGTCCGGCGCCGGGGCGAAGAAGGGCGGCGGACTGCGTACCGACCTGCCGGACGGGGTGCTGCGGCCGCTGCTGCGCAGGCTGCGCCGGCACACCCAGATCGAGCGGGCCGACCGGGGCGTGGACGTGCTCTACCTGGCCGCCGGGCTGCTGCACTGGCAGGACGACGACGGCGCTGGGTACGCTAGCCCGCTGCTGCTGATCCCGGCCGACCTCGTCGCCCTCGGCCCCGGCGAGGTGCCCCGGCTGCGCGCCGGCAGCGGCGACCCGCTCGTCAACCCGGCCCTCGCGGCCCGGCTCGCCCGCCTCGGCGTCACCCTGCCCGACATCGGCGACCTGGCCGGCGTGGACGTGGCGGCGTTCGTCACCGGGGTCGCCGCCGCCGGCGCCGGGCGACCCGGCTGGCGAACCGCCGACCTGGCCGTGCTGGCCCGCTTCGACCCGGCCGCCGAGGCCATCCGCCGCGACCTGCTGGAGAACGAGGACCGCGTCCTCACCCACCCGGTGGTCCGGGCGCTGGCCGCCGCCGACGGCACCGAGGGCGCCTTCACCTTCGACCCGATCACCCCGGACGAGGTCGACGTGCTCGCCCCGCCCGACGACGTGCCGCTCGTGCTGGACGCCGACGCCGCCCAGCGCGCCTGCGTGGCCGCCGCCTGCGAGGGCCACAGCTTCGTGATCGACGGCCCGCCCGGCACCGGCAAGTCGCAGACCATCGCCAACATGGTCGGCGCCCTCGCCCACGCCGGGAAGCGGGTGCTGGTCGTCTCCGAGAAGGCGTCCGCCCTCGACACCGTCCAGCGCCGGCTGGCCGCCGCCGGACTCGGCAACTACCTGCTCGACCTGCACGGCGACCGCGCCTCCCGCCGGCAGGTCGCGGCCGCCCTGGCCGCCGCCCTCGAGGCGGTGCCGCTGCCCGGGACCCGGATGGACGACGAGGCCCGCCAGGAGCTGCGGGAACGGCGGGAGCGGCTCAACGCGTACGCCGAAGCGGTCAACGAGATCCGCCACCCGCTCGGCCGCAGCCTGCACGACGTGGCCGGCCGATTCGCCCGGCTGGCCGGTGTGCCGGAGGCGCCGGCCCCGGCGCTGCAGGCCGCCGCCCTGACCGACGGCGCCCTGGACCGGGTCCGTGCGGCCGCGGCCCGCCTCACCCGCGCCTGGCGGCCGGCCACCGAGCGCAGCGGCTTCCGCTGGCGTGAGGTCGCCGAACGCGAACCGCTCGGCCCGGTCCTGCTGGAGGCCCACCTCGCGCTGGAGAACCTGGCCGCCACCGCCGCTGTGAACGCGCCCATCGCCGCCGCCTTCCATCTGCGGCTGCCGACCGACGCGGCCACCCTCGGGGAGATCGCCGAGCACGCCGCGCAGCGCCCGCCCGGCGTCGCCGACCAGTGGCTCACGGCGACCAGCCTGCGCCCGGTCCGGCTGGCGGCCGAGGAACTCGTCCAGCGGCTGGAGGTGTCGCGCCGGGCCGCCGAGGCGGTCCGGCACCGGGCCGGCGTCGGCTGGGAGACCCTGGCCGCCCCGATGGACCTGGACACGCTGCCCGAGCCGCCCCGCCTCGACCCGCCCGCGGTACGCCTGGAGCCGCTCACCGCCGCCGAGGCGAAAGCCCTGGCCGGCCGGTTCGCCGCCGACGCCGACGAGCTGGAGCACCAGCAGCGCAACCTGGACCGGGCCACCACCCGGCTCGGCCTGCCGGACGTGGTCACCTTCTCCGACGTCGAGCTGGTGCACCTGATCGCCGAACTGGGCGGCCGCCCGGACAAGCCGGAGAAGGCGTGGTTCGCCCCGGGCGCCCAGTCCGCCGTGCACAACGCCGCCGGCACGCTGCGGCTGCACGTGGACGCGGTGGCCGCGGCCCGCGCCGCCGCCCACGAGATCTTCACCGACGCGGTCCTCACCGAACCGGTCGAGGAACTCGCCGAACGGTTCGCCACCGTGCACCGCGGCGCCCGCAAACTGCTCGCCCCGCACCGCCGCGACAAGGAGACGGTGGCCGGGTTCACGCGGCCGGACGTCCCCGTCGACGAGGCGGTCGCCGAACTCGGCCTGGCCGTCGCCTGGCAGCGCGCCTACCAGGGCCTGGTCGCCGCCGAGAAGCAGAACGCCGGCCTGCTCGGACGGTTCTGGCGGCGCCTGGACACCGACTTCCGGGCGATCGGCCGGGCCCTGCAGACCGCTGGCGAGGTGCTGCGGGTCACCCCGCCGGAGGCGCTGCCCGCGGTCGTCGACTACGTCTGCGCCAACCACCCGGAGGAGGAGCTGGTCCGGGCCGTCACCGAGGCCCGCGACGTGTTCCGGCACTGGCGGGCCACGCTGCGGCCGGAACCCGACCCGGCCGGGCGGCCCGAACTCGGCCACGGCCCGGTGCACGAGGCGGTCGCCTGGCTGCGCGCCCAGGTCGGGCCGCTGCGCGACACCGCCGCCGTCCTGCGGCAGCTCGGCGACACCGTCGGCCGGGACCTCAACGTCGCCGAGGCGGCCGGGGTCATCGAGGTACGGCAGGGCGTGATCGACGCCGAGAACGCGTTCGCCGCCGCCGCCCGGTCGTACGAGACCACACTCGGGCCGGTCTACCGGGGACGGCAGACCGACCCGCGGGCCCTGGAGGACGCCATCGAGTGGACGGCCCACGCGCGTACGCTGCGCACCGGCGCCGACGCCGCGCTCACCGGCGAGCAGGCCCAGGCGCTGAGCGCGGGCCGCCCGGCCCCCGACCTGACCCCGGCCATCGAGGCGTGGCAGGCCGCCCGGCAGCGCATCCTGGACGCCTTCGGCCCCGCCCGCCAGGTGCGCCTCGGCACCGCCCTGGACCGCTACGAGACCGCCCGTGACCTGCTGCGCGACCTGATCGACGACGACACCGGGCAGCAGGAGTGGTTCGAGTACCTGGCGGCCCGGGCGGTCCTCGCCGAGCACGGCCTGGACACGGCCGCCGACTACTGCGCCGACCACGCGGTGGACGTCCGGCTGCTCGGCGACGTGCTGGAACGCAGCGCGTACCGGGCGTGGACCGATCACGTCCTGGCCGCCGACGAGCGCCTCCAGCCGCTCGGGTCCGTCGAGCGCGACGAACTGGCGGCCGCGTTCCGCCGCCTCGACGCCGAGCTGCTCACCGACGCGGCCAGCGCCGTCATCGAGGCGCTCAACGAACGCCGCCCGGCCGTCACCGGCGGCGACGGCGCCGCCCTGATCCGGGCCGAGGGCCTCAAGAACGACGGCCACCTCCCGGTACGCGAGCTGCTCGCCGGCGCCTGGGACACGGTCGCCGCCCTCAAACCGTGCCTGGTCATGCCGCCCGCCGAGGTGAGCCGGCTGCTGCCGGCGGAGGCGTCCTTCGACGTCGTGGTGATCGACGAGGCGTCCCGGATGACCCCGGCTGCGGCGGTCGCCTGCGCGTACCGGGGCGCCTCGCTGGTGATCGTCGGCGACGACGCCCAGCTGCCACCGGCCGGCGACCAGCCGTCGGTGCTGGTGGTGGCGAACGACTGCGGCGCGTTCACCCGGCTCGGCCTCACCTGGCACTACCGCAGCCGGCACGAGAGCCTCATCGCCTTCGCCAACCAGGCCTTCTACCAGGACCGGTTGCACACCTTCCCGGGCGCGCACCCGCCCGGCGAGGATCTCGGTGTCCGGCTCTACCCGGCCGCCGGCACGACCGAGGCCCGCGTGGTCGCCGAACGGGTCCTGCACCACCTCACCACCCGGCCGTCGCTGTCACTGGGCGTCGTCACGCTCACCGCCACGCACGCCGACGAGATCGCCGACGCCGTCGAGGCCGAACTGGCCGGCCGCCCCGATCTGGAGGGCTTCCTCGGCGACTTCGTGGTCGAGGGCGCCGACGCGGCACAGGGCGACGAACGCGACGTGATCATCCTGTCCACCGGCGCCGGGCTGGAGGCGGCCGGCGGCCCCACCGGCGCGCGCCGCCTCGCCGTCGCCGTCACCCGGGCCCGGCAGCGGGTGGAGGTGGTGTCGGCGATCGGGGTGGTGGACCGCGAGGAACCCGCCGCCGAGGGGGAACGGCAGCTGGCCGCCTACCTCGACTACGCCGAGCGCGGCGGGCCGGCGGCCACCGGGCAGGACACGGCCCCGATCGAGGACTCGATCCGGGAGACCCTGGAGAACTGGGGCTACCCGGTGCACGTACGGGTCGGCGCGGGCCGCTGCCGGATCGAGCTCGGCGTGCGCCACCCCGACGACGACCGCGAGTCGTACGCCCTCGGAGTCCGCTGCGACGGCCCCGCCTACCAGTCGTCCCCGGCCGCCCGGGACCGCGACCGCCTGCACGACCAGGTGCTGCACGGCCTCGGCTGGCATCTGCACCGGATCTGGTCGGTCGCCTGGTACCACGACCGGGAGACCGAGCAGGCCCGCCTCCGGACAGCCGTCGAGAACGCCCTGGCCACCCCGGACGTCTTCGCCGAACCACTGGACGAGACGCTGACCTCCCGCCCGGCGCAGCGGCCCGAGTGGGCGCTGCCCTACGAGCGGGCCGGGGTCGAGCCGCTGCCGGCCACCGCCCGGGTCGACGACGCCGTCGCCCGGCGGCTGCTGATCGCCACCGTCGAGCGGATCGCCGACGTGGAAGGGCCCGTGCACCTGACCACCCTGACCCGGCGGATCCGCGAGGGCTGGGGCATCACCCGACTCACCCAGCAGGTAAAGGCGGCCATCGAAACCGCCGTACGCGACTCCCGCGCCGGATTCGACGGCGTCTTCGTGACCGCCCCGGACGCGCCGATCCCGACCGTGCGGGTCCCCGCCGACGGGGTCAACCGCAAACCCGACCAGGTCGCCGACGCCGAGATCCAGCTCGCCCTGGAGTACCTGGTCCTCGACGCGGGCCTGGTCGAGGGGGAGGACCTGCTGGCCGCGGCCGGGAGGTTGTTCGGCTGGAACGGCAACCGGGCGGGCGCGGCCCGGCTCGCCGCGATGCTCGACGACCTGGTCGAGGCGGGCCGGCTGATCGCGCACCGCAACGGCCTGATCGCCGCCCCGGAGAACGACCTGCTCGACCTGCCCGACCCGGCCAGCCTGCCGCGCCGCGACGAGGCCGGCCGGCCGATACGGGTCGAGGTCAACCTTTGACGTAGTCCTCGTGCGGGATTCCGGCGGCCCACAGGGCCGCCCGGGTCCGCGTGCACTGCCGGACGATCGCCGGATCCTCGGTGAGCGCGCCGCCGGCGAACCCGCCGTCCGGCCCGAACAGGGTGAACACCACCCGGCGGTCGTCGAACAGCCAGAAGTCGTCGTCGGTGACCGCCAGCCCGGCCGCGTCGGGACGGGGAAGCCAGCGGATGTCCTCGCCCGCCTCGACGTTGAAGCCGGAGATGCTCAGCAGCCACCGCGTGTAGTCCAGGTGCGGCACCGGGATCACCCGCAGCCGGCGGACGCTGCGGCCCCCGTCGGTGACCTCGCGGACCAGTTCCAGCCACGGCCGCTGCCAGACCAGGTCGTCCGGCTCGCCGTCGAGGAACCGCTGGAACGGCGCCGCCTCCTCCCGGGTGTGGTAGACGTCCCGCACCTCCAGGTGGAACGCCGTCCGTTCGAAGGACCGGAACAGCCCGTCGAACGCGTTACCCAGAAGTAGCCGCATGCGTCCCACCTTGACCACAGTGGACGGGACCGGTCCAGCCCGCCGGCGGCGTTGGTGCGGCTGGAGGAAAACGTCCGGTCAGCCGTTGCGCCGGCCGCCGGTCACCCCGGCGCGGACCGGGGCAACTCCCGGGTCAGCACCTTGCCGGTGGCGTTGCGCGGCAACTCGCCCAGGAAGACCACGTCCCGGGGCACGCAGAACCGGGCCCGGTGCCGCCGCACGTGCTCGCGGACCGCCTCGGCGTCCAGCTGCCCGCCCGGGCTCACCACCAGGTAGGCGGCCAGCCGCTGACCCCACTCCGGGTCCGGCACACCGATCACCGCCACCTCGCGGACCTGCGGCAACGCGGCAAGCAGATCCTCCACCTCGGCCGGGAAGACGTTCTCCCCACCGGAGACGATCATGTCGTCGGCGCGGCCGTCCACGAACAGCCGGCCGTCGGCGTCGAAGTGGCCCACGTCGCCGATGCCGAGCAGCCCCTCCACCATCTCGCTCGCCGGCCGGTCGCCGGTGTAACCCTCGAACAGCATCTCGTTGCCGACGAAGATCCGGCCGGTGACGCCGGGCGGCGCCGGGCGGTCGTCGTCGCCGAGGACCACGACCCGCGTCCCGTACGGCGGGCGGCCCGCGGTGGCCGGGTCGGCGCGCAGGTCGGCCGGGGTGGCGATGGAGACCCAGGAGGCCTCGGTCGAGCCGTACAGGTTGTAGAGGACGTCGCCGTACCGGTCCATGAAGCGGGTGGCCAGGCCGCCCGGCAGGGCCGAACCGCTCACCGCGGCCACCCGCAAGGTCCGCGGCTCGCCGCCGGGTTCCAGATCCATCAGCTGCCGCACCATCACCGGTACGGCGACGAGGCCGTCCACCCGGTGTTCCGCCAGAGCGGTGCGGGTGTCCGCCGGGTCGAAGCGGCGGCGCAGCACGATGGTGGCCCGCAGCGCCAGCGCGATCTGCATCCCGGCGAAGCCCCAGGTGTGGAAGAGCGGCGCCGCGATCATGATGCGGTCGCCGGCCCGCAACGGGATCCGGTCGATCACCGAGCAGAGCGGCCGGAAACCGCCCGGGGTGGGCCGCCGGGCACCCTTCGGCACACCGGTGGTACCGGAGGTGAGCACGATGGTCCGGCCGGGCCGCCCCGGCGGGGCCGGCGGGCCGTCCGGCGCCGCCGCGATCAGCTGCTCCACACGCCGCTCGTCCAGCGTGCAGTCGAGCATCCCCACCCGGTCGGTGAACTCGTCGTCGTGGATCAGCGCGGACAGCTCCTGCTCCCGGCCGACCGCGTCCAGCTGGTGCGCCGACAGGCCGGTGTTGACCAGCACCGGATCGGCGCCCAGGATGGTCACCCCGATCAGCGCCTCGATCATCCGGGCCGAGTTGCGGCAGAGCAGGCCGACCCGTTCGCCCGGCTTCACCGGCAGGGCGCGGGCCAGGCGCCCGGCGCGGTCCAGCAGCTCGGTGTAGGTCACCGTGCGCTCGTCGTCGATCACCGCCACCCGGTCCGGGCTGCGTGACGCGGCCTGCCGCAGCTCACCGGCGAGACCGAACCCCCACCGGCCGAGGGACGCGAACTGCCGGACGATCCGGTCCGGGCGGCCCGGCGTCAGCAGGCCGCGTCTCGCCATGGTCGCCGCGATGAACGCCCAGTCCACGGCCGGTCACCTGATCTGTACGCCGGAGACGGCCCGGGCGATCACCAGACGCTGGATCTCCGACGTGCCCTCGAAGATCGTGTAGATCTTGGCGTCCCGGAACATCCGCTCCACCGGATGCTCCCGCAGATAGCCGGCCCCGCCGAGGATCTGGATCGCCTTCTCGGTGACCGCGACCGCCACCTCACCGGCCTTCAGCTTCGACATCGAACCCTCGCCCGCGGTGAACGGCTTCTCGTTGCGGCCCATCCACGCGGCCCGCCACACCAGCAGCCGCGCCGCGTCGATCTCCATCCGCATGTCGGCCAGCGCGAACGCGATCGCCTGGTTCTCGATGATCGGGCGGCCGAACTGGACCCGGGTCTTCGCGTACTCCAGCGCGTACTCGTAGGCGGCCCGGGCGATGCCGATCGCCTGCGCGCCCACCGCCGGCCGGGACAGCTCGAAGGTCCGCATCGCCGCCTGGCCGGACCGCTTGTGCCCGTCCCGGGCCCGGGCGAGCCGCTTGTCCAGGGCCTCCTTGCCGCCCAGCAGGCAGCTTCCGGGCACCCGGACGTCGTCGAGGAACACGTCGGCGGTGTGCGAGGCCCGCAGCCCCAGCTTCTTCAGCTTCCTCGTGCCCACCAGGCCCCTCGTGCCCGGCGGGACGATGAACGCGGCCTGCCCGCGGGAGCCCAGCGACGGGTCCACACTGGCCGTCACCACGTGCACGTCGGCGATCCCACCGTTCGTGGCGTACGCCTTCTGCCCGCTGATCACCCACTCGTCGGACGCCTCGTGGTAGACCGCCCGGGTGCGCATCGCCGCCACGTCCGACCCGGCCTCCGGCTCGGTGCTGCAGAACGCGCCCACCTTCGGGTCGTCGGCGTCGCCGAAACACTGCGGCACCCACTCGACCAGCTGATCCGGGGTGCCCGACCCGAAGATGGCGGCCACCGCGAGCGACGTCCCGGAGATCGCCATGCCGATGCCGCCGTCGCCCCAGAACAGTTCCTCGTTGGCGATCGGCAGGCTCAGCCCGGACGTGTCCGACCAGGTGTTGGCGAGGAACTCGAACCCGTACAGGCCGATCTTCGCGGCCTCCTGCAGGACCGGCCAGGGAGTCTCCTCCCGCTCGTCCCACTCGGCGGCCGCGGGCCGGATCACCGACTCGGCGAAGCCGTGCACCCAGTCACGCAGCTCGCGCTGTTCGTCGTTCAGATCGAGCCAGAACTCCACGGCGGATCAGCCTTTCAGCCAGCGGACGAACTCGCCGGTAACCTTACGAGCGCGTAACTTCCGGGACAACCCCCGTCGATGCGTCTCAGCGCTCCAGGATGGCGACCACGCCCTGGCCGCCGGCCGCGCAGATGGAGATCAGGCCGCGGCCGGAGCCCTTCTGTGCGAGCTGCTTGGCCAGTGACGCGACGATGCGGCCGCCGGTCGCCGCGAACGGGTGCCCGGCCGCCAGCGAGGAACCGTTGACGTTGAGTCTCGCCCGGTCGATCGGGCCGAGCGGGGCGTCCAGGCCCAGCTTCTCCTTGCAGAACTCCGGCGACTCCCACGCGGCCAGCGTCGCCAGCACCTGCGACGCGAACGCCTCGTGGATCTCGTAGTAGTCGAAGTCCTGGAGGGTGAGGCCGTTGCGGGCCAGCATCCGGGGGACCGCGTAGGCGGGCGCCATCAGCAGGCCCTCGTCGCCGTGCACGTAGTCCACGGCGGCGGTCTCCGAATCGGTGAACCACGCCAGCACCGGCAGCGAGCGCGCGGCCGCCCACTCCTCGGAGGCGAGCAGCACGGCCGAGGCGCCGTCGGTGAGCGGCGTCGAGTTGCCCGCCGTCATCGTCGCGTTCTCCTTGCCGTACACCGGCTTCAGCTTCGAAAGCTTCTCCAGACTGCTGTCGGGCCGCAGGTTCTGATCCCGGGTCAGCCCCAGATAGGGCGTCAGAAGATCATCGAAGAAGCCGCGATCGTACGCCTCCGCGAGCCGCTGATGCGAAGTCAGAGCCAGCTCGTCCTGAGCCTCGCGCCCGATGTTCCACCGCAGGGCCGTGACCGCCGCGTGCTCGCCCATCGACAGCCCGGTCCGCGGCTCGGCGTTGCGCGGCAACTCCGGCCGGACCGCGTGCTGCGGGCGCAGCTTGGCCACCGCCCTGAGCCGGTCGCCGAGGCCCCGTGCCCGGTTCAGCTCCAGCAGGGCACGCCGCATGTCCTCGTTGACCTGCAACGGAGCGTCCGAGGTGGTGTCCACACCGCCGGCCACTCCGGCGTCGATCTGCCCGAGCGCGATCTTGTTGGCGACCAGGACGGCCGCCTCCAGGCCGGTCCCGCACGCCTGCTGGATGTCGTAGGCGGGAGTGCGCGGGTCGAGCCGCGAGCCGAGCACGGTCTCCCGGGTGAGGTTGAAGTCGCGGGAGTGCTTGAGCACGGCGCCCGCGACGACCTCGCCCAGCCGCTCACCGGCCAGCCCGAACCGGGCGATCAGCCCGTCCAGCGCGGCGGTCAGCATGTCCTGGTTCGAGGCCTCGGCGTAGCGGCTGTTGGACCGGGCGAACGGAATCCGGTTCCCGCCCAGCACGGCCACACGGCGCACGTCCACCACGACTTCCTCCACATCGAAGAATCTCGGTTACTCACCGGTACGCTACCCGCATGGCTGACAGGTACGCGAACTTCGCCAACTCCGGTCTCGGCCGGACCGTGGTCAAGCGACTCGGGCTGCCTGATCCGCCCCGGCTGCGGCGTCACCAGCCCGGCGATCCGCCCATCACCGGGCCGGTCCTGCTCGGTGCGGCGCCCGGCGGCCGCCTCTCCGAGCCGGTCCGCAAGATGATCGAGGCGGCGGGCGCGGAGGTTGTCGAGCAGACCCCCGAGGGTGTACGGGTGGGCGCGCTCGTCTTCGACGCCACCGGGATCACCGACAGCACCGGGCTGCGGGCGCTCTACGACTTCTTCCACCCGTACGCCCGCTCGGTGCAGGTCTCCGGCCGCGTGCTGGTGCTGGGCACCCCACCGGAAGCCACCGCCTCGCCGGCCGAGGCGACCGCGCAGCGGAGCCTGGAAGGCCTGACCCGCAGCATCGGCAAGGAGTTCGGGCGCGGGGTGACCGCCCAGCTCGTCCACGTGGCGCCCGGCGGTGAGCAGGCGATCGAGTCGACGCTGCGGTTCCTGCTGAGCGGCCGGTCGGCCTACGTCTCCGGGCAGGTCATCCGGGCCGGCGCCGGCGACGTGCCCGCCACGGCCGACTGGGAACGGCCCCTCGACGGCAAACTCGCCCTGGTCACCGGCGCCGCGCGGGGGATCGGCGCGGCCATCGCCCGGGTGCTGGCCCGCGACGGCGCCGACGTCATCGCGCTGGACGTGCCGGCCGCCGGCGACGCGCTCGCCGACGTCGCCAACGAGACCCGCGGCCGGGCGCTGCAACTCGACCTCACCGCCGCCGGCGCGCCCGCCCGGCTCGCCGGATACCTGGCCGCCGGACCGCACGCCGGCGTCGACATCGTCGTCCACAACGCCGGCATCACCCGGGACAAGACGATCGCCCGGATGTCCGCGGACCGGTGGGACGCGGTGATCGGCGTCAACCTGACCGCACCCGAACGGGTCGACGAAGTGCTGCTGGAACGCGGGCTCATCCCGTCCGGCGGGCGGATCGTCGGCGTCGCCTCGATCGCGGGCATCGCCGGCAACCGGGGGCAGACCAACTACGCCACCAGCAAGGCCGGTGTGATCGGGATGGTCCAGGCCTACGCCCCGGTGCTGCTCCCGCAAGGCATCACCATCAACGCGGTGGCGCCCGGCTTCATCGAGACGGCGATGACCGCGAAGATGCCGGCCGGACTGCGCGAGGCCGGGCGGCGGCTCAACAGCCTGTCCCAGGGCGGCCTGCCGGCCGACGTGGCCGAGACGATCGCGTGGCTCGCCGCACCCGGGTCGGCGACGATCACCGGCAACGTCGTCCGGGTCTGCGGTCAGAGCCTGCTGGGAGCCTGACATGGTGGTGGTCGTGGAGATCGGCGACGGGCCGGGCACCACGGCGGCGTACGCCCGCGCCGCCCTCGGGCTGCTCCCCGGCGCCCGGTGCGGCGACACCCTGCCGGACGTGGAGGTGCTGCGCCGCGGGGTGACGGTCGACCGGGGGCATCTGGCCGCGTACGACCGGGTGTGCGGATTCCGGCTCACCGACACGCTGCCCGCGACCTATCCGCACGTGCTGGCGTTTCCGCTGGCCATGCGCCTGATGACGATGCCCGGCTTCCCGTTCCCGCTGATCGGACTGGTGCACCTCGCCAACCGGATCACGGTGCGCCGGCCGCTGTCCGCCGGCGCGACCTTCGACCTGTCGGTGCACGCCACCGAGCTGCGCGACCATCCGCGCGGCCGCCGGTTCGACGTCGTCGCCACGGCCACGGCCGGCGGCGCGGAGGTGTGGCGGGGCGTCTCCACATATCTCCGCCTGGGTGGTGACCGCCCCGGCCCGCGCCCGGTCGACAACGATCCGCCGCCGTCCGGTGGCGCCGTCTGGCGGGTGCCGTCCCGTGCCGGTGGCGACTACGCGGCCGTCTCCGGCGACCGTAACCCCATCCACACGTCCCGGCTGGGGGCCCGCCTCTTCGGCTTTCCGCGCCCGATCGCCCACGGGATGTGGACCAAGGCCCGCTGCCTGGCGGCGCTGGAGGGTCGCCTGCCGGACGCGTACACGGTCGACGTCTCCTTCAAGAAGCCCCTGCTCCTGCCGGGGTCCGCCCGTTTCGCCGCCACCCCGGCCCCGGACGGCTGGACCTTCACGGTCACCTCCCGCCATCCCCACCTGACCGGTTTCGTCACCCACTAGCATGGGACGACGGCACGACGGTGGGAGGATATCGATGGTCCGGACGCTGACAGCCGCTGTTCACCAAGAGGACGACTGGTACGTCGCCCGCTGTCTGGAACTCGATGTGGCGAGCCAGGGCACGTCCCTGGAAGAGGCGCTGGTGAATCTCCAGGAGGCCGTCGAGCTCTACCTCGATCAGGTGTCGCAACCCCAGATCGAGGCGACACCGTTCGTCACCTCGTTCCAGGTCGCCTCGGCCGCATGAGTCCCGCACTGGCGGATCTCCCGCTTCGGAAGGTGCTGCAAGCGCTTACGAAGGCGGGCTTTGTTCACATGCGGACGAAGGGCAGCCACGCCGTCTATCAGCATCCCAACGGGCGGGTGGTGGTCGTGCCCCAGCATTCCACCGTCAAACGGGGCACGCTGGCCTCCATACTGCGTCAGGCGGGCCTGACGACCGCGGAGTTCCAGAGTCTGCTCTGACGGATCGCGGTGGACGGACGGGACGGTCCGAACGAGGTGGGGGCGCGGTCACGCGTACCGGCGAAGGTGTGGAGCGGGACTCGCCTGCGGTGACCACCGGTGGGGTCGAGGAACCGCCGCGCGGCCCGGGAAGGGCAGGCCGCGCGGCGGTGGGTGGTCGGGAGTCAGCGGGCGGTGCAGGTGGCCGTCGTGGACGGGGCGCTGCCGGTGCCCTGGAAGCCGAACTCGGTGGTGCCGCCGGCGGGGACCGTGCCGTTGTAGCCGACGTTCGTGAAGGAGACGGCGCCGCTCGTGCCGGCCGCGGTGGCGCTCCACGTGTTGGTGACGGCGCTGCCGGCGGGCAGGGTCAGGCCGGCTGTCCAGCCGGTCAGGGGCGCGGAGCCGGCGGTGACCTTGACGCTGGTCACGAAGCCGCCGGTCCAGGCGTTGACCGTGACGGTCGCGGTGCACGCGCGGGTGCCGGTGGACTGGCTGACCGACGGAGACGGGGACACCGAAGCCGACGACGATGTGGACGGCGACGGTGACGACGTGGAGCCGCCGAACGCCGCCAGGGTCGCGGTGTAGGCCTGCTTGGGGTTGCCGTTCGCGTCGAACAGCAGCGGGGTCCCACTGGCCCGCCACGAGTCGCTGTCGCGGATGCCCCACACGGTGATGCCGTTGCACCGGGTGACGGCCAGGCAGTCGCGGACCACATTGGCGTACGTGTTCGCCTGTGTGGTGCCGGAGCCCTCGATGTCGAGCTCGGTGATCTGCACGTCGACGCCGAGATCGGCGAAGTTCTGCAGGGTGGTGCGGTAGTTGCCCGGGTACGGCGAGCCGCTGTTGAAGTGCGATTGGAAGCCGACGCAGTCGATCGGCACACCGCGCGCCTTGAAGTCCTTGACCATGTTGTAGACGCCCTGCGTCTTGGCCCAGGTCCAGTTGTCGGTGTTGTAGTCGTTGTAGCAGAGTTTGGCGGCCGGGTCGGCGGCGCGCGCGGTCTTGAACGCGTCCTCGATCCAGTCGTTGCCGGTGCGCTGCAGGTTGGAGTCGCGGCGGCCGCCGTTGCCGTCGTCGAACGCCTCGTTCACCACGTCCCAGGAGTCGATCTTGCCCTTGTAGTGGGTCATGACCTGGGTGATGTGGTTCTTCATGGCGTTGCGCAGGGCGGTGCCGCTCATGCTCTGCATCCAGCCGGGCTGCTGTGAGTGCCAGGCCAGCGTGTGACCGCGGACCTTGGCGCCTATCTCGTTGGCGCGGGTGATCAGCCGGTCGGCGGTGGTGTAGTTGAACTGGTTCTGTTGCGGTTCGAGAGCGTCGATTTTCATCTCGTTCTCGGCCGTGACCGAGTTGAACTCGCGGTTGAGGATGCTCGAGTAGGTCGCGTCGCTCAGCCTGTTGATCGAGACCGCGGTGCCGAAGTAGCGGCCCTTCTCGGCGGCGGCCGCGCCGAGGGTGGTGGCCGCGTCGGCCGCGGGGGACAGGACGGTGAGCGCGCCGGCGGTCAGGGCGCCGCTGGCCAGTACGGTGAGGATCGCGCGGGATCGTCTCATGGGGAACTCCAGTCGGGGATCTGGAAGGCATCGACGGGGATCGACTCCACCCCGGAACGCTACCGACAAGTTCCGAAAACCTCAACCGGTTCAGTCCATGAACCACCAGGCAGCACAGCCCGAAACTTTCGGGCGATCACTCCGAGAGGAGGAGCGTTTCGGCGACCGCCCGCGCCGCCGCCACCGCGTCGTCGCCGGAGGCGCGCACGACCACCGTGGCGCCCGCCTCCGCGCCCAGCGACATGAGCCGCAGCGCGCTCCGGGCGCTCGCGGACCGCTCACCCAGCCACACCTCGACCGGCGATCGAAAACTCGCCGCGACCCGGACCACCGCACCCGCCGGACGGGCGTGCAACGCGGCCGGCAGAACCACCGGAACCTCAGAACTTCTCGACATCGCGGGCCTCCCGGGCGGCGCCGGCGACCGTCGCGAGATCGGCGCCGGTCGAGGCGAGGACCGCGGCGGCCACCGCGCCCTCGACGAACGGTGCGTCCACCAGCAGTGGACCGTCCGGCAGCTCAGCCAGCACCGCCCGGGTGGTGAGGACGGCGCTGCCCAGATCGGCGAGGATCAGCACCCCGGCCCCGGCCTCGGCGCGGGCGATCGCCGCCTCGATCAGCCCGGCGCTGGTGCCCAGCCCGCCGTCGTCGGTGCCGCCGGCCGGCTCCACCCGGACGTCCGGCCCGGCCACCTGGGCGAGCAGGTCGCGGACGCCGGACGCCAGCGCCGGACTGTGTGAGACGAGCACGATCCCGACGTACGCCATGGATCCCGATGGTAGTCACGGAAAGCCTTGGCCGGATCGCTCACCGCGACCATGCTGAGGGGACGAAGGAAGGAGCCGGCCGTGAAGAAGTTCATCAACGATCCCGCCGACGTGGTGGCCGAGGCGCTCGCCGGTCTCGCCGCCGCCCACCCCGAGCTGCGGGTGGACGCGGCGGAACGGTATGTGGCACGCGGCGACGCGCCCCGCCCCGGCAAGGTGGCGCTGGTCTCCGGCGGCGGGTCCGGGCACGAGCCGCTGCACGGCGGGTTCGTCGGCCCCGGCATGCTCGACGCCGCCTGCCCGGGCGAGGTCTTCACCTCCCCGGTCCCCGACCAGATCCTGGCCGCCACCAAGGCCGTCGACGGCGGCGCCGGGGTCGTCCACATCGTCAAGAACTACACCGGTGACGTGATGAACTTCCGGATGGCCGCGGAACTCGCCGCCGACGAGGGGATCACCGTCGAGACGGTGCTGGTCGACGACGACGTGGCGGTGGAGAACTCGACGTGGACGGCAGGCCGCCGCGGCACCGGCGCCACCCTGCTGGTCGAGAAGATCGCCGGGGCGCTCGCCGAGAAGGGCGCCGGGCTGGGCGAGGTGGCGGCCGCCGGCCGCGAGGTCAACGCCGCTTCGGCCTCGTTCGCGTACGCCCTGACGGCCTGCACCACGCCCGCCTCCGGGCGGCCCGGATTCGACCTGCCGGACGACGAGATCGAGGCCGGCGTCGGCATCCACGGCGAGCCCGGCCGGCGGCGCGAGAAACTGCGCCCGGCCCGCGAGCTGGTCCGCTCGGCCGTCGACGCGATCCTCGATGCCAAACCCCTCAACCCCGGCGACCGTACGATCGTGCTGGTCAACGGCCTGGGCGCGACCCCGCTGATCGAGCTGTACCTGGTCTTCGGCGAGGTCGCCACGGTGCTCGCCGAGCGCGGGGTCGAGATCGGCCGCCGCCTGGTCGGCAACTACGTCACCAGCCTCGACATGGCCGGCTGCTCGATCACCGTGGCGAAGGCGACCGGCGAGATGATCCGCCTGTGGGACGCCCCGGTCCGTACGCCCGGGCTGCGCTGGGGGGTCTGACGTGGAGGGCACGTACCTCGATGTCGCCCTGGCCGTGGCCTGGCTGCGCGCGGCCGCCGCGTCGGTGACCGCCGAGACCGATCAGCTGACCCGCCTGGACGCCGCGATCGGCGACGGCGACCACGGGGTCAACCTGTCCCGTGGCTTCACCGCGGTGTCCACCGCTCTGGAGGGCGCCGAGTTCACCGCGGTCGGTGACGTCTTCGTCCGGGCCGGCGCGACCCTGATCTCCAAGGTCGGCGGGGCGTCCGGCCCGCTG
The DNA here is from genome assembly GCF_040656595.1 of Actinoplanes sp. NPDC049802. Taxonomy (NCBI): domain Bacteria; kingdom Bacillati; phylum Actinomycetota; class Actinomycetes; order Micromonosporales; family Micromonosporaceae; genus Actinoplanes; species Actinoplanes sp. NPDC049802. Next base: position 85,718 of record NZ_JBFAMR010000002.1, on the reverse strand, counting down.
TACGGCAGTGCCTTGCGTGCCGTCGGCAAGGCGCTGCCGCCCGGCGCCCCGTCGGCGGACCTCGCCGACCTGGCCTCCGCCCTGCACGCCGGACTGGACGCGGTCCGCAAGCTGGGCGGGGCCGAACCGGGGGACAAGACGATCGTGGACGCCTTCCGCCCGGCGGTGGACGCCTTCGACGAGGCGGTGGCCGGTGGCGCCGCGCTGCCGGAGGTGGCGGCGTCGGCGGCACGGGCGGCCGGGGAGGGCGCACGGGCCACGACGCCGTTGACCGCGCGTAAGGGCCGGGCGTCCTACCTGGGCGAGCGCAGCGCCGGCCACCAGGACCCGGGAGCGACCTCGACCTGGCTCATCTTCCAGGCGCTGGCGGACGTCACGGCACCCTGAGTCCCACCAGCCCCATCCGTCAATCGGGTCGAGTCGGCACGTTACGGCCGTTCCCGGCCGCAGACTACGGGGGTGGGGCTGAGTGGGATCTACGAGGACAGGTCACTGCGAGCCAAGATCGGCCTGGCGGTGCTGATCGCGACGCTGAGCGGACTGCTGGTCGGCGTGCTGGCGGTGTCGACCATCCGGGATCTGAACCGGGACAGCGCCGCGGCGCAACAGCGGTCCGTGGGCGTCGCGGCAGCGATCGGGGCGTTCCGGACCAATGTCGAGGCGTTCGGCGGAAACGTCTCGGCGCTGCAGCTCTACCCCACCCTGGCCGACCGGATCCAGAAGGGGATGGCGGCGAACCGGCAGGCGGTCACCGACGCCTTCGGCGTTCTGGACACCCACCTGCCGGGGGACGAGACCGTCGCCAAGGCGAAGAGCGACTGGGAGGCCTACCTCTCCTTCATTAGCCAGATCCGCGCCGCCGACTCCACGCCCGCCGAACTCGCCGAAGGGCTCAAACGGTACGACGCGTTGCGCGCCGCGCTCGCCGCCGATCAGGACGCCCTGGTGCAGCGCGGAATGGATCTGGCGGCGCGGAGCATCGACGACGCGGAGGCCGCCGGTGATCGTGCCGTCTGGATGGTCGGTGTCCTGCTGGCGGTCGGCGTCCTGCTCAGCGTCGTCATCGGCTTCCAGGTCGCGGCCCGGGTGAGCAGGAACGTGCAGGCCGTCTCCCAGCTGGCGGACCGGCTCGCCGAGGGCGATCTCACCAGCACCTCCGGGGTGCGCAGCCGGGACGAGATCGGCCGGATGGCGGCCTCGCTGGACGAGGCGGTGGGCCGGCTCCGCGCGGACGTGGTGCAACTCGCCGACAGCGCGGGCACCCTGCAGAGCGCCGCCGGGAGGCTGAGCTCGGTCTCCGGCGCGGTCGACGCGGCCGCCAACGAGGCGTCCAGCCAGGCCGGCACGGTCGCCGCGGCGGCCGACGCGGTGTCGCACAACCTTCAGGTGGTGTCGTCCGGCTCCCACGAGATGGGCTCGGCGATCCGCGACATCAGCGTCTCCACGTCGGAGGCGACCGAGGTGGCCGCGCAGGCGGTGCGGGTCGCCTCGGAGACCAACGCGATCGTGGCCCGGCTCGGGGCGTCGTCGGAGGAGATCGCCACCGTGGTCAAGGTGATCACCAGCATCGCCGAGCAGACGAACCTGCTGGCCCTGAACGCGACCATCGAGGCGGCCCGGGCCGGCGAGGTGGGCAAAGGCTTCGCGGTGGTCGCCGGCGAGGTGAAGGACCTGGCCCAGGAGACGGCCAAGGCGACCGAGGACATCTCCCAGCGGGTGCAGGCGATCCAGGCCGACACCAGCGGAGCGGTCACCGCGATCGGCGAGATCTCCGAGATCATCGAGCGGATCAACGGCATCCAGCTGGCCATCGCCTCGGCGGTCGAGCAGCAGACCGCCACCACCCAGGAGATGAACCGGACGCTCACCGAGGCGGCCCACGGCGCCGGCGACATCGCCAGGACGATCGGTACGGTCTCCGACGCGACCCGGCGGACCACCGCCACCGTGGGGGAGACCCGGACCGCGGCCGACGACCTGGCCACCACGGCCGACCAGTTGCAGGCGGTGGTCTCCCGATTCCGGTACTGACCTCTGGTGCGCGGCCGTCCCGGCTGACACTGTGGAGGGCATGTACCCGCCCGAGCCCTGGCATCTACGCGGTCAGATGTATCTGTCGGTCTTCCTGCTGCCCAAGTCGCAGGCGCCGGCGCTGCCCCCGGTCCTGGGCGCCGCGGTGCGCCCGCTCACCGTCGGCGGCCGGGTCGCGGTCGGCGCCGCCTGGGTGTCGTACGAGCCGGGCGGCGTCCTGCACTACAAGGAGCTGCTCAGCGCCGTCCTGGTGCACGAGCGCGGCCGTCCCCGGGTGAGCATCACCGACATCTGGGTGGACAGCGTCGCCTCCCGGGAGGGCGGCCGCCGGCTCTGGGGCATCCCCAAGGAACTGGCCGGCTTCACCGTCGACGCGGAGACCGAGCCGCTGGTCGACGCCACCGTCACCGCCCCGGAGGCGGACGCCCCGTTCTGTTCGGCGCTGGTCCGGCTGAAACGGCGGGTGCCCGGCCGGTTCCCGGTCGGGTTCACGGTGGCGCAGGCGCTCGGCGGGCAGGTCCGCCGGACCCCGGTGCGCGGCCGGGCCGGTCTGCGTGCCGCGGCGGCGGCCTGGCGTCCCGAGCCGGACGGCCCGCTCGGCTATCTGGCCGGCCGGCGTCCGGCGCTCACTCTCGCGATCACCGACTTCTGGCTGGTTTTCGGGCGATCCGCTGAGGACCGGGCGAAACGGCGGGAGCGTTCGGCCTCCTGACCGGCGCCGGGTACGGTTCGGCAGGACGTCCCGCCGACCGCGACGAGGAGCACGATGAGCCCGGCCGACCACCATCACCACGCGCACGGCGACCTCCCGGCGTTCCCCGGCGCCCGGCGGCTCACCCTGCTCCTGCTGATCCCGGCCGTGCTGGTGACCCTGGCCGGCATGTTCCTGCTGTGGCCGCGGGACGCTCCCGCCACGGCCGGGGGCGGAGACGGTCCGGTGCAGGTGACCGGCGAGGTGGTGGCGGTCCAGCCGGCCCCGTGCCCGGAGGTGCCCGAGGGCGACCCGCCGCTGGAGGACTGCGGCACCGTGACGGTCCGGCTCACCAGCGGTTCGGCGTCCGGCACCCAGATCACCACCGACGTCCCGAACGGGCCGGGTGCGCCCGAGGTGGCGGCCGGCGACGACGTGATCCTGCTGGAGCTCAATGCCGAGGGCGAGACCACCTACGCGATCTCCGACCACCAGCGGGGCACCGAGCTGTGGCTGCTCGGCGCGGCGTTCGCCCTGGCGGTGATCGCGTTCGGCCGGTGGCGGGGCGTGACGGCGCTGGCCGGGCTGGCGGTCACCTTCGGCATCCTGGTGTGGTTCATCGTGCCGGCCATCCTGGACGGCCGGCCCCCGGTGCTGGTGGCGGTGGTCGGAGCCGCCGCGATCATGCTGATCGTGCTCTATCTGACGCACGGGTTGTCGATCACCACGACCATCGCGGTGGCCGGCACCCTGGCCAGCCTGGCGATCACCGCGATCCTGGCCGCGCTCGCCACCGGGTCGGTGCACCTGACCGGCGTCGCCGACGAGACGTCCAACTTCCTGACCATCACCCAGGGCGACGTGAACATGCGCGGCCTGCTGCTGGCCGGCATCGTGATCGGGTCGCTCGGCGTGCTGGACGACGTGACGGTCACCCAGTCGGCCACGGTCACCGAGCTGGCGGCGGCCAATCCGGCGTACGGGTTCCGCCGCCTCTACGGCGCGGCGACCCGGATCGGGCGGGCGCACATCGCCTCGGTGATCAACACGATCGTGCTGGCGTACGCGGGCGCCTCACTGCCGTTGATGTTGCTGTTCGCGGCCGGCGACACCCCGGTCGGCGAGGTGCTCACCTCCCAGCTCATCGCGCAGGAGCTGGTCCGCAGCGCGGTCGGCACGATCGGCCTGGTCGCCGCGGTGCCGATCACCACGGCCCTGGCCGCCCTGCTGGCCGCCCGGCGGGCCCGGCCGGTCGCCCCGCGGCCGTCGCAGCGGGTGGAGCGGCCGGTCGACGACCCGTGGGCGGCCTTCGTCGAGCGCGCTGATTAGCATTTCTTCCAGGCCACCCGGTAGAGCGTGTTGATGGCGGCGTCGGTGGAGTCCATGGAGAGGAAGTTGGTGTGCTTCCTGGTGTCCGACGTCCCGCGATTCACCCGCAATTCCGTGTTGATGTTGAGGAACTTCCGTTCACCGCACGGCAGGTAGTTCAGCGACGCGATCGCGACCTTGTCGGTGCGCTGCCACGAGTCCTCCATCGGGCCTTTGAAGTCGTGCCGGCTGCGCGTCGTGCGGGAATGCCCCTGGAAGTAGTAGCTGGCCGCCTGCTGGCCGTACGACCCGGGCCGCAGGCTGGCGTATCCGCGGTAGTCGGCGCTGGCGATCGCGAAGGTGAATCCGCCCGGCACCTTGATGTCGAGCGCGAGCTGACAGTTCTTGCGGAAGTCCAGCGGCGTGGCGGTCGGCCCGACCAGCGCCGTGTAGTTCGCGTAGGTCACCGTGAACGCGGTGAAGTCCGGCGACACCTGGATCTCCGCGGTCCCGGCCGGGCAGCCCGAGCCGTTCGCGGAGACCACGTCGATCACCATCATCTTGTCCGGTTTCGGCACGTACTCCGGGTGCGCCTGGGCCGGCGCGGACACCGCGAGAGCGCCGAGAAGCGCTGTTCCGGCAGTCATCGAACGCAGCATGACAATTCCCCCGTCTGTCTTTTCGCGGAATCGGAGAATGACTCGTGAATAGGCTCGAAGAATCATTTCCGATTTCCAACCGTAGCGATTCCGGGAACTGCCGGTGGCTAGGGAGTGCAACAGCCGTACCAGAGTCCGGAGAAGACGGCTGATCGGCCGGATTCGCCCAATCGCCGCTCGGGGGCGGTGGCGATGTGCTACGAGCCCAGGCGCCGGGCCAGGGCGGTGTGCCGGCGGCCGGCGCCGACCGTGCGCACCGCGGCGGCCAGGGCACGCCGGGAGCCGACCAGCACCACCAGCTTCTTGGCCCGGGTGATCGCGGTGTAGAGCAGGTTGCGCTGGAGCATCATCCAGGCGCTGGTGGTCAGCGGGATCACCACGGCCGGATACTCCGAGCCCTGCGAGCGGTGGATCGTGATGGCGTACGCGTGGGCCAGCTCGTCCAGCTCGTCGAAGTCGTAGTCGATCAGTTCGTCCTCGTCCGTGCGTACGCTCAGGGTCTGCTCCTCGGGCGACAGCCCGGTCACGACGCCGACCGTGCCGTTGAAGACCCCCGCGACCCCCTTGTCGTAGTTGTTCCTGATCTGGGTGACCTTGTCGCCGACCCGGAACACCCGCCCACCCATCCGCCGCTCCGGCAGGCCCTCCCGGGCCGGGGTGAGCTGCTGCTGCAGCAGCGTGTTGAGGGCGCCCGCGCCGGCCGGGCCGCGATGCATCGGGGTGAGGATCTGCACGTCCCGGCGCGGGTCGAGACCGAATCTGCGCGGGATCCGGTTGCACGCCACGTCCACGGTGAGCCCGGCGGTGGCCTCGGTGTCGTCGCACGGGAACAGGAAGAAGTCGCGCATCCCGTCGAACACCGGCGGGCGCCCCCGGTTGACCCGGTGCGCGTTGGTGACCACGCCGCTCTCGGCCGCCTGCCGGAAGATCTGGGTGAGCCGCACCCGCGGGATCACCTCGGCGGTGAGCAGGTCGCGCAGCACCTCGCCGGCGCCCACCGAGGGAAGCTGGTCGACGTCGCCGACCAGCAGCAGGTGGGCGCCCGGCGGGATCGCCTTGACCAGTTTGTTCGCCAGGATCAGGTCCAGCATGGACGCCTCGTCGACGACCACCAGATCGGCGTCGAGCGGATTGTCCCGGTCGAAGGTGGCGTCGCCGCCCGGCTGCAGTTTGAGCAGGCGGTGCACGGTGGCGGCGGGGTGGCCGGTCAGCTCGGCGAGCCGCTTGGCGGCCCGGCCGGTCGGCGCCACCAACTGGATCTTGGCGCGTTTGGCGGCGGCGAGCTCGACGATCGACCGGACCGTGAAGCTCTTGCCGCAGCCGGGGCCACCGGTGAGGACCGCGACCTTCTCGGTGAGCGCCAGCCGGACGGCCTGTTCCTGCTCGGTCGCCAGGGTGGAACCGGTGCGCTTGTGCAGCCAGTCCAGAGCCTTGGGCCAGTCGACAGAACGGAAATGCGGCATCCTGTCGGTGCCATCGCGCAACTGCCGGACCAGCGTGGACGCCAGGGACTGCTCCGCGCGGTGGAACGGCACCAGGTAGACGTCGTCGTCCTCGCGGACCACCCCCTCCTCCTCGACCAGTTCGTCGAGACAGGACGGGATCAGCCCGGCCGGCACATCGAGGATCTTGGCGGCGTCGGCCGTGAGGTCCACCGCGGGCAGGAAGCAGTGCCCGTTGTCGGTGGCCTGCGACAGCGTGTACTGGAGGCCGGCTTTCACCCGTTCGGGACTGTCGTGCGGGATGCCGACCGCCTGCGCGATCGTGTCGGCCGTCTTGAAGCCGATGCCCCACACGTCGGCGGCCAGCTTGTAGGGCGAGTTCTTCACCACGGAGATGGACGCGTCACCGTACTTCTTGTAGATCCGCACGGCGATCGACGTGGAGACGCCGACCCCCTGGAGGAAGAGCATCACCTCCTTGATGGCCTTCTGCTCGGCCCACGCCGCGGTGATCTTCGCGGTCCGTTTCGGGCCCAGCCCGGCCACCTCGACCAGCCGCTCCGGCGCGGTCTCGATGATCTCCAGGGTGTCGAGTCCGAAATGGTCCACGATCCGCCCGGCGAAGACCGGCCCGACACCCTTGACCAGCCCGGAACCCAGGTAGCGGCGGATGCCCTGGATGGTGGCCGGCAGCACCGTGGTGTACGAGACGACCTCGAACTGCCGCCCGTACTGCGGGTGCGACGACCACCAGCCGTTGAGCCGCAGACTCTCCCCGGGCTGCGCCCCGAGCAGCGCGCCCACCACGGTCAGCAGGTCGCTCCCGCTCTGCGAGGTGGCGACCCGGGCCACCGTGTAGCCGGTCTCCTCGTTCACATAAGTCAGCCGCTCCAGGACCGCCTCGAGGACGTGCGGCGGTCGGGACGTGGTCTCCGGTGGCACGGGCCCATCGTGCCCGGCCGGAGTGGAACCGGCCAACCCCACCGCCTAGCGTGATCATCATGGCGCTTTTCGACTTCCCCCTCCCGCAGCTGCGGGAGTACCGCCTCACCCGCTCCGAGCCCGCCGGCTTCGACGAGTTCTGGGACCGCACCCTCACCTCCGCACGCTCGGCGGCGCTGCCACCGAAGCTGGCCGAGGCGCGGACCCCGCTGCGCGGCGTCAGCTCGTACGACGTGACCTTCACCGGCTACGCGGGCCAGCCGGTCCGGGCCTGGCTGAACCGTCCCGCCGGCGTCACCGGCCCGCTGCCGGTCGCCGTCGAGTTCATCGGCTACGGCGGCGGGCGCGGCCTGCCGACCGACTGGCTGTTCTGGGCCGGCGCCGGTTACGCCCACCTGGTCATGGACACCCGCGGGCAGGGCGGCTCCTGGCGTGGCGGCGACACCCCCGACCCGGACGAGCACGGCGCCGGCCCGTCCACCCCCGGCTTCATGACCCGCGGCGTGCTGTCCCCGGAGACCTACTACTACCGCCGGTTGATCACCGACGCGGTCCGGGCCGTGGAGACCGCCGCCGAACTGCCCGGCGTCGACGCCTCCCGGCTCGTGGTGACCGGGAAGAGCCAGGGCGGGGCGCTGGCCCTGGCGGCCGGCGGGCTGGCCGCGGACCGGGTCTCGGCCGTGGTCTCCGGCGTGCCGTTCCTCTGCGACATCCGGCGGTCCGTGACGATCACCGACAGCGACCCGTTCAACGAGGTGGTCCGGTTCCTGCGGACCAACCCGCCCGCCGCCGAGCAGGCCCTGAACACCCTCGACCATGTCGACTCGGTGCACTTCGCCCGCCGGATCACCGCGCCCACGATCCTGTCGGCCGCGCTGATGGACGACGTGTGCCCGCCGTCCGGGGTGTTCGCGGCGTACAACGCGATCCCCGGAGACGACAAGCGGATCGAGGTCTACGAGTGGGACGGCCACGAGGGCGGCCGCGGCTTCTTCGACGTCGCGGCATGTGAGTTCGTGAACGACCGGCTGAGCTGACCCGACGCGGAGACGGCGCGGGGCCGCACCTGAGGCGGCCCGGCGCCGGGGCCGGTCAGAGGAACGAGCGGATGACGCTGATCGCCAGGAACACCACGATGAACGCCAGGTCGATCGAGACGCCGCCGGCCCGCAGCGGCGGGATCAGCTTGCGCACCGGGGCCAGGATCGGCTCGGTGATCGTGTAGACGACGTCGAGCGCCTTCGACCGGAACGAGCCGGGCATCGCCGGACCGGCCAGGGTCACGCTCCAGTCCAGGATCACCCGAACCACCAGCACCACCTGGACCAGCAGCAGCGCGAAACTGATCAGAGCGAGAAGACCCATCGAAACCTCCGTGTGACGCCGGCTGTGCCACCACTATGCGGCGGATTCCTGTGAAGCCGCTCGACGGTCGCTGTGACCCGGCCCGCCGCGCGCCCCCGGGAGCGCGGCGAGCCGACAATCTCACAAAACCTCAGGTCGTCAGCTGTTGAAGTGGTCCGGGTGCGGGCCCGTCCGGCCGTCGCACTCCAGCGCGTCGATCGCGGCCATCTCGTCCGCGGCCAGCTCGAAGTCGAAGATCGACAGGTTCTCCCGGATGCGCGCCGGGGTGACCGACTTCGGGATCACGATCCGGCCCTGCTGCACGTGCCAGCGCAGCACGATCTGAGCCGGGGTGCGGTCGTGCGTGGTGGCTATCCGGGTGACCGCCGGATCGCCGAGCACCCCGCCCTGCGCCAGCGGGCTCCACGCCTCGGTCGCCACCCCGAGCTCGGTGTTCGCGGCCTGCGCGTCCCTCTGCTGCAACTGGGGGTGCACCTCGATCTGGTTCACCGCGGGCACCGTGCCGCCCAGGCCGGCGACGGCCCGCAGGTGCTCGGGCAGGAAGTTGGAGACGCCGATGGCGCGGACCCGCCCGTCGGCGAGCAGCTCCTCCAGCGCCCGCCACGTGTCCAGATACCGTCCGCGTTTCGGGGTGGGCCAGTGGATCAGGTACAGGTCGAGCCGGTCCAGCCCGAGCCGGGCCAGGCTGGCGTCGAAGGCGCGCAGCGTCTCGTCGTACCCCTGATCGTTGTTCCAGACCTTGGTCGTGACGAACAGCTCGTCCCGGGGGATCCCGGCCGATTTCAGCGCGGCGCCGACGCCGGACTCGTTGCGGTAGATCGCCGCGGTGTCGATGCTGCGGTACCCGGCCTCCAGGGCCGTGGTGACGGCGGCCGCGGTGTCGGCCTCCGGGATCTGGAAGACCCCGTAGCCGAGCTGCGGAATCGTGACGCCGTTGTTGAGCGTGATGACAGGCGTTTCGCCCATGGAGAGTGGTTCCCCTCTTCAGCGGGTGCGGCCACCCGGCGGTGGCCGGGTGCTTCCCTTCTACCCCGAACAGGTTCCCATCCCCCGCCACCGGCCTTCGCCGGCCGGTCTGGTGGCCGTCCCGCACGCGTCACTTCGCCCGGCGCCGGCCTTCCGCCGGCTCGGGTGGTGGCCGTCCCGCATGCGTCACATCAGGTGGCCGGCGGTCGGTCCGGCCAGGCGTCCCTCCGCCGCCCCTTTCTCCGGTACGGCTACCCGAACCCGCCGCCGCAGCCGTCCGCTCGGCCGTCACCGCAGGCCCGGCGGCGTACTCGTGGGTGCGGGTCGCCGGGTCCGCGTACCGTGGCCGCCGTCGTCCTGCGGGCGCCGGACGGCCGGGCGCGGGCCGCGCGGGCAGGCCGTGGTGTGCGATCGCCAGCAGCAGGCGTTCCGTGGTCCGTCGTGGAGCGCCCCGGCGGGCTCGTCGTGCTTCCCCCGTCACCGCACGTGGGTGAGTGTCCGATTGTTCGGCGTGGTCCCGGTCGCGGCGAACGGTTCGGCTCGCCGTCGCTGGTGGGCCGCTCGCCAGGGCCGGGGCGGTCACAGGCCGACCAGCCTGCGAGCGCCGACCGCGCCGCGGTGGCCGCGGGTGCGCCGGGTCACCGAGCCGCCGGGGGCGCGTCTCTCCGGCGGGGCGGCGTCGCCGGGGTGGGGCACCACGGCCGCCCGGCCGCGGTAGGGGGGCGGGGCGGGGGCCGGCGGGCGCAGGCGCACCGTCGGCCGTGCCGTCGAGGTGCCGCCATCGGCCGGCCGGGCCGGCGCGATGACCTGGGATGTGGAGGCCCGGCCGGGTGCCGGCGGCAGTGCCGCCGGTGCCCGGCCACCGGGGGGCTCGGTCGTGCTCCGGGATCCGTCGACCGGTATCGCCTCGGCTCGAGTCATGGCGCTCATTATTGATGAACGTGCATTTAACGCAAGGCTCCCGGAGTGCCTGTAACGGCGTGGAAACAACTTTCCTCAGAACGGGTACCCGGGTAGCTCCTTACGCACAGTGACCCAACGTGTCTCCGTGAACGCCTCCACATTGGCCGCCGCGCCACCGAAGCGGGAGCCGGTCCCGGACGCCGCGACACCGCCGAACGGGCTGTTCGCCTCGTCGCTCACGGTCTGATCGTTGATGTGCACGATGCCGGACGGGATCCGGTCGGCCAGCGCCAGGCCGCGCATCACGTCCGGGGTGACGATGCCGAGGGAGAGCCCGTACTCACTCGCGGTGGCGAGCCGGACCGCCTCGTCGGCGTCCGAGAACCGGACGACCGGCGCCACCGGCCCGAAGATCTCCTCCCGGAATGCGGGCGTGCCGGCCGAGACGTCGGCGAGCACCGTGGGCGAGTAGAACAGATCCCGGTACTCGCCGCCGGCCGCCACCCGGGCGCCGGCGTCCGCCGACCGGGTCACCACACCGTGGATCTTGTCGCGCTGCCCGGCGTCGATGACCGGGCCGAGCGCCACCTGCTCGCGGGCCGGGTCGCCGACCGGCAGGGCCGCCGCCCTGGCCGCCAGCCGCTCCACGAAGTCGTCGTAGAGCCGCTCGTGCACCAGGTGCCGGCCGGTGGTCATGCAGATCTGGCCCTGATGGAACCACGAGCCGAAGGACGCCGCCGCGACCGCCTTCTCCACGTCCGCGTCGTCCAGCACGATCAGCGCCGAGTTGCCGCCCAGCTCCAGGTGCGCCCGCTTCAGGTGCTCGCCGGCCAGCGCGCCCACCCGGCGGCCGGCCGCGGTCGAGCCGGTGAACGAGACGACCCGCACCATCGGATCGGTGACCATCGCCTCGCCGACGTCGGCGCCGCCGGGCAGCATCTGGAGCACGCCCGGCGGCAGCCCGGCCTCCTCGAAGACCCGGGCCAGCGTGACACCGCCGGTCACCGCGGTCCGCGGATCCGGCTTGAGCAGGACCGCGTTGCCGAGCGCCAGGGCCGGCGCGACCGACCGGACGGCCAGGATGATCGGCACGTTGAACGGCGCGATCACCGTCACCACCCCGGCCGGGACCCGGCGGGCCATCGACAGCCGCGGCTCCTCGCTGGGCAGCAGCTCACCGTACGGCCGGGCGGGCAACGACGCCGCCTCGTAGCACTCCTGCTCGGCCACGTGCAGGGCGAACCCGGCCATCGGGCCGATCGCGCCGACCTCGCGGACGTTCCAGCCGGAGATCTCGTCGGCGTGCTCGGTCCAGAGCCGGGCGGCGCGGCGCAGCACGGCGGCGCGTCGCGGGTGGTCGGTGGCCGCCCAGGCGCGCTGGGCCTCGGCGGCGGAGCGGGCGGCTTCGGTCACGTCCTCGGGCGTGGCCCGCCCGATCCGGCCGAGCACGGCGCCGGTGGCGGGTTCGGTCACGTCGTACGCGCCGCCCCGCCCCGGCCGCCACTCGCCGCCGATGAAGATGTTGCCGGTCCAGAGCTTGTCGTCGAGAAACACGAAGAATCGCCTCCAAACGCACGGTTGCGCCGACGGTAGGCCCCGGTTTCCGGCCGAACAACCTCCGGCCGGCTTTCAGAGCGGTCTCACCGCCCGTGAGACAGCCTGAGGGCCGGCCGGAGGCCGTTCCGGCAGTGGGTGGGAGGCGGAGGCGGCCCGCCACCAGGTGCCGGCTCAGTAGCGGAAGCGGGACACCTGTTCGCGCAACGTCCCCGCCGCGGTGGCGAGTTCACCGGCGACCGCGCGCGCCTGGCCGACACCGTCACTGGTCGCCAGCGTGGCGCCGGCCACCGCGGAGATGTTGTCGGAGATCTGGTCCGAGCTGGCCGCGGCCTCGGTCACGTTGCGCGACATCTCGGCGGTGGTCGCCGTCTGCTCCTCGACCGCCGCGGCGATCGTCGACTGGAACTCGTTGATGCGCCCGATGATGGCGGCGATCTCCTCGATCGCGGACACCGCCTTGCCGGTGTCGGCCTGGATGGCCTCGACCGTGGCCCCGATGTCGCCGGTCGCCCGTCCGGTCTCCTGAGCCAGGTCCTTCACCTCCGAGGCCACCACGGCGAAGCCCTTGCCCATCTCACCGGCGCGAGCCGCCTCGATCGTCGCGTTCAGGGCGAGCAGGTTGGTCTGCTCGGCGATCTGCGTGATCACCTTGACCACCTCACCGATCTGGCGCGACGACTCGCCGAGCGAGCCGACGATCGCGTTGGTCGCCGTGGCCACGTCGACCGCCTGCGAGGCCACCCGGGCGGCCTCCGAGGTGCTCCGCGCGATCTCCCGGATCGATTGGCCCATCTCGTCCGAGCCGGCCGAAACCGTACGGACGTTCTGGGACACCTCCTCGGCGGCGGACGCCACCACCTGCGCCTGCGACGACGTGTCGTCGGCGGAGGTGGCGATCCGCGAGGTGGCGGCGGTGAGCTCGCCGGCCGAACTGGTCAGCGACTCCGACGTACGGGCGACCTCGGCCACGGTCTCCCGGACGTGGTCCAGCGCGATGCCCAACGACGTCGCCATCTTCCCCACCTCGTCGTTCGCGGCAGCCGGCACCCGGCGGGTGAGTCGCCGTCGGCGACCGCGGAGATCACGTCCCCGAGGGCGTGTACGGCGCGCAGCAGACGGCGGGAGACGAGCAGGGCCAGCAGCGCGGAGATCGCCACTCCGGCCACCAGAGCCCCCACGATGACGGCCCGGGCCTGTTCGGAGGCGTCGTCGGCCTCGGCCACGGCGTCGTCGGCGGCCTTCTGGGTGGTGACGACGATCGCGTCCAGCGCCTCCTGCACCTGGGCCGCGAGCTGGGGGATCCGGTCGCCGCGGACGGCCTTGTACTTCGCGATGTCCCCGGTTCGGCCGGCCTGCAACAGCGGGCCCTCGACCTGCTCGATGTACGGGTTCCAGGAGTCCATGAACACGTCCACCTGCGCGATGGCCGCCGGGTCGGTCAGCGTGCCGCGCAGTTCCTCGGCCGCCACCGGAATCGCCTCGACGCTCGCCACGAACGCCTGATGTTCCTTGGAGTCGTCACCGGGCGCCAGCATCGCGTCCACCCAGGCGTTGATGCGGACCTGCATGTAGGCACGCCGGAGGGCCTCGGTCGCGGCGGCCGGCCGCAGGCCTTCGTCCCGGATGCTGATCGCGGTGTCGTGCAGCTCGGACACGCGCGTGAACGCGATGCCGCCGATGCCGGCCGCGGTCAGCAGCGCCGCCCCGACAGCCACCCCGATCTTGACGGACACCGGCCGGTCGTCGATGAAGCGATAGAGACACATTTCCCACCTCAGGATGATGCGTCAGGGCTCATCACGTCTCTTCGGCCGTCCCGCCGGCCGGCTGAACGCAAACGGCAGGTGATCGAGGGGTTCAAGGCCTACGCGACCGGGCCGTCCGAGGTGCCGTCCGTGTGCGTGCCGGCCGGCGGCGACGACTTCCTGGCGCACGTCGCGGTGCCCAGCATGGACGATCCGCACCCGCCCGCTGATGCCTCATGGATCGGTTCTCATCGCTCCCACAGCGGCGGCACACGCGGATATCCCATGCCCGCGGCCACACCCGGGTCGGTGTCCTCGAAGTCGCCGTCCGGCAGGGGTAGCAGCACCCGGGCAGGCTACCGGGGCGGGGCCGCGCGATCGTGCCCCGCGTGGCAGGTTTGATGACATGGACTACCGCCGCACCTACCGCTCGGCCGCCATCGCCTTCGCCGACCTCGTCTCCCGCATCCCGCACGACCGGCTCGACGGCCCCGGCCTCGGCGAGTGGACGCTGCGCGACCTGCTCGGCCACACCGTCAGCTCGGCGCTGCGCCAGGTGCCCACGGTCCTCGCCGACCGTGCCCCCGCGCTGCTCGTGCCGGGTCCCGAGTTCTACTTCGCGCTGATCCGCTCGGCCTCCGACGAGATGGTCGCCACCGCGCGCAAGGAATCCACCGAGGACGCCCGGGCCACCGGTGCGGCTCTCGGCGACCAGCCGGCGACCGCGGTCAGCGGCTTCATCGGCCAGGCGACCGCCGCGCTGGCCGGGGCCGGCGACGACGACGTGGTGGCCACCCCCGCCGGCGGCATGCGGGTTCGGGACTGGCTGCCCACCCGCACTCTTGAACTGGTGGTGCACGGGCGGGACGCGGCCACGGCCGCCGGAGTGCCGATCGACCTCGACCCGGACACCCTCGCCGAGGTGGCCGCGCTCGCCGCCCGCGTCGCGGTCGCCCTCGGCGACGGCGAGATCGTGCTGGGCGCGCTCACCGGCCGGGGCACGCTTCCGGCGGGCTACTCGATGATCTGATTTCCGGTACGCGTGGGAGCGGCCCCGAACACACGGCGGCCGTTCCGCCGTACCTCGCGACCTGCTGCCGGCCGAGCCTGTGCCGCGACCGCCGGGCTGACATCGGTGGTCCATGGCACCACGACGCCGCACGCCTCCACGACGAGCGGACAGCCCAACGCAAGGCCCGCGCCCATGCGGCTCCGCCGGGTTGGCGGTTCGCGGCTCTGCTGGGTTGGAGGTTCGCGGTTCTGCCGGGTTGGGCGTTCGCGGCTCTGCCGGGTTGGAGGTTCGCGGCTCTGCTGGGTTGGAGGTTCGCGGTTCTGCCGGGTTGGGCGTTCGCGGCTCTGCCGGGTTGGAGGTTCGCGGCTTCGCCGGAACGTCTCCGTCACGAGTGGTGCTTATCGCGTGACGTCCGATCTACGGTCGAACGTTTCGTCCGTTTGTGCGACCGCGGTGCAGAGGCACAGTTCGCGCCGGCAGTACCTCTGACTTTGTCGTACGTATGTTCGATGATTTGCGGCATGGTCACCGGATCACTGAACGCCGAAGCCCTCCACCCCGGGGCGGCTCCGGCGGAGGCCGTCTCCCGGGCGCTCGTCGGCATGGCGGGCGATTGCGCTGTCCTGCGGCTGACGCCGTTGTCCCAGCCGCAGTTGCTCGCGTTTCTCGACGACGTGCACACCGCCCAGCAGCTGTTGCAGGCAGCCATGATGCACGCCGTCCAGGAGGCGAGCCGGCGCGGCATCCCGGCCGATCAGGGCGCTCCGTCGGCCCGGGCCTGGCTGCGTGGCGTGCTCCGGATCAGCCCAGGAGCCGCCGGCCGATTGCTTGCCCAAGCCGAGGCGGTCGACCGCAATCCCGCACTCGACGCAGCGGTCACCGGCGGTCGAGTAAACGCCGAACAACTCGCCGCGATCACCGTGGCGCTCGCCGAGCTGCCCGATGACCTGAACCCGCAGATCCGTGGCGAAGCGACGGCCACACTGGCCGACTGGGCGTCCCATCTCGACCCCGTCGGGCTGCGGACCGCCGGTCGCCGGATTCTTCATCACGTCGCCCCCGACATCGCCGAAGCCGTCGAAAGCCGATGGTTGCACCGGCAGGAACGTGAGGCCCATGCTCATCGCCACGTGACCCTCAGCCCGCTCGGCGACGGCCGCGTCCGCCTTCGCGGCATCCTGGACAACGAGGCCGCCGCCATCGTCTCCGCGGCCTTGGACCCGCTGTGCAAACCGGACAGCGCTACCGGTTCCGCTGGTTCTGCTGTCACTGGTTCTGCTGTCACTGGTTCTGCTGTCGCTGGTTCGGCTGGCACTGGTTCGGCTGCTGATCCCGCAAGTGCCGGCTTCACTGGTGGTCGCGTCGCCGCCGAGCTCGCCGCCACGGGTGAGACCCGGACACCGGGCCAGCGCCGTGCGGATGCCCTGGTCGAGGTGTGCCGGCTCGTTCTGTCCGGGGGAGCGTTACCGCGCAACGGCGGCGACCGTCCGCAGATCGCGATCACCGTCGAATACGACGTCCTTCGACGGCAACTGCGCTCCGGCACGCTCGACTCCGGCGAACCCGTTTCCGCCGCAACCGTGCGCCGCCTCGCCTGCGACGCCCGGGTCCTACCGCTGCTCCTCGATGGTGAAGGCCAGATCCTCGACGCGGGCCGCACTCGCCGCACCGCCACCGGCACGCTTCGGCAGGCTCTCAACGTCCGCGACGCGGGCTGCACCTTTCCCGGATGTGACCGCCCCGCCCGTTGGTGCGATGCCCACCACATCGTCAGCTGGGCAGACGGCGGGCCGACCGATATCGCCAACCTTGCACTCCTCTGCGGCCACCACCATCGCCTCATCCATGACGACGCCGGTTGGCAGATCCGCCTCGCCCCGGACGGCCGCCCGGAGTTTCTGCCTCCAAGCTGGCTGGACCAGGAGCGGCGCCCACGCCGCAACCGATGTCACCGGCGAACCTGATCTCAGTTCTGCCCAACCCGCCACGCGAAGCACGATCCCGCGGCCCCACGCTCAGCGGGAGTTCCCGGCGGGGCCGGGATCGACGACCCGGTTGCGGTGATGCTGGTAGATCACCGAGCTGCGGAAACCGACGATCTCCCGCCGGCCGGAGAACCGGTCCATCAGGAAGCCGTGCAGGTCGTCCACGCTGGGCACCGCGACGTGCACCAGGAAGTCGTCGCCGCCGGCCAGCACGAACACCGACAGCACCTCGGGCAGCCCGGCCGCGTAGGCCTTGAACCCCTCGATCACCTCCCGGTTGAGTGGCCGGACCTGCACGTGCAGCAGCGCCTGAACCTCCCGGCCGAGCGCGGTGAGGCTGACCTCCGCGTGGAAACCGGTGATCACGCCGCGGTCGCGCAGCAGGCGGACCCGCTCCAGGCAGGTGGACGGCGCGATGCCGACCGCGCGGGCCAGGTCCCGGTTGGTCTGCCGGGCGTTCGCCTGGAGTTCCCGCACGATCGCCGAATCAATGTCGTCCATCTCCGCCATTCTGCACGCCCTGCCGAACGTCGTTCGGCGAGATCCGTCACCTCCCGGTGGCCGTCCTAACTTCAAAGACATCCACCCCTCAGATGTACGGAGGAAGCGATGTCCCTCGAACATGCGCGTGTGCTGGCGGGTCGCGGGCGGCGATCCGGGCTCCCCGTCATCGTGGCGGTGCATTCGACAACCCTGGGACAGGCGGTCGGCGGGTGCCGGCTGTCGGTCTACGCCGACTGGCGCGACGGCCTCGAGGACGCGCTGCGCCTGTCCGCCGCGATGACCGCGAAGGCGGCGCTGGCCGGGCTCCCGAACGGCGGCGGCAAGACGGTGGTGGCCCTGCCGCCGGGCGTGGTCCCGGACCGGCGGGCCGTGCTGCACGACGTGGCCGACGTCATCGAGAGCCTGGGCGGGGACTACGCGACCGGACCGGACGTGGGCACCGGACCGGACGACATGGTGACGATCGGTGAGCGTACCCGGCACGTCTTCTGCCGCCCGGAACGCGCCGGCGGCAGCGGTGACTCGTCCCCGGCGACCGCGGCCGGGGTGCTGGCCTCGCTGCGTGCCGTCGTCGCCGACCGGTTCGGATCACCCGATCTGGCCGGCCGCAGCTTCGCGGTCCTCGGCGTGGGCCGGGTCGGCGGGCACGTGCTGCGGCTGCTCGCCGACGCCGGCGCGCGGGTGGTGGCGGCCGACGTGGACCCGTCCCGGCGTACCGTGGCGGCGTCGTCCGGCGCGGCCTGGACCGACCCGCGCGGCTGTCTGACCGCCGAGGTGGACGTGCTGGTCCCGGCCGCCCTCGGCGGCGTCCTCACCGCGGCGACCGTGCCGGCGCTGCGCTGCGCGGCGGTCGCCGGCCCGGCGAACAATCAGCTGGACCGGCCGGAGACCGCCGACCTGCTGCACGAGCGGGGCATCCTGTGGGCGCCGGACGTGGTGGTCAGCGCCGGCGGGATCGTCCACGCCGTCGCCGCCGAGCTGCACCGGGAGCCGGCGGAACGGGTGGCCGCACGGGTCACCGGCATCGGCGACACCCTGACCGGGATCCTGAACGCGGCCCGGGAGACGTCCTGCACCCCGGCCGCCGCCGCGGCCCGCCTCGCCGCCTTCCTGGTCGATCCCCCGATGGTCACGACGGTGCGGACAGGGCTAGGCGGCGCAGCGCTGGACGGTCTGTTCGAGGATGTCGCGGAAGGCGCGGGCGGCCGGTGACGCCGCGCCGGCCAGGCGCTGGGCGGTGAAGATGGTGCGGCGCGGCGCCCCGTCCAGTTCCAGCAGCCGGGCCGGGGTGCCGCGGCCCGCCCAGATCAGGCCGGGGATGAGGGCGACCGCGTTGCCCGACTCGACCAGGCGCATGTGGGCCTGCAGGTCGGCCGTCTCGTAGCGGACGTCCGGCTCGAAACCGGCCCGGCGGCACACCTGTTCGGCGAAGTGGCGGGAGGCGGCGCCGCGCGGCTCCATCACCCACGGCATCTGCCGGGCCGTGCCGAGGGAGTCGACCGGGTGCAGCGACTCGGCGACCGGGGGCAGGGCCAGCCGGATCGCGTCGGTGGTCAGGCCCCGGCGGTCCAGGCCGGGATGGTGCGGGGCGGCGTGCGCCGGGTACTGCTCGGCGATGACCATGTCGAAGTCCCGTGCCCAGGTCTCACGCAGCGCCTCCTCCGGTTCGCGCTGGGTCATCTCCACCCGGACGTCCGGATGCAGCGACGCCATGGCCCGCAGGGTGGCCGGCATGAAGGCGAGCGCCGCCGACTGGAAGACGGCGACCCGGACCCGCCCGGTCACCCGGGTCGCGGCGGCCTGCAAGCGGGCCTCGGCGCGTTCCAGCGTGTCCAGCACCTCGCCGACCGACGCGACGAGCACCTCGGCCTGCGGGGTGAGCTGCACCCGCCGGCCGGCCTTGCGCAGCAGCTGCGTCCCGGTCTCCTTCTCCAGCAGGCTGAGCTGCTGGGACACGGCGGACGGCGTGAAGTTCAGCGCGTCGGCGACGGCCGCGATGGTGCCGCGGATGGCCAGCTCACGCAGCAGGACGAGACGGCGGATCTCCAGCATGAGAAAAACATTAGCTCAACTTAAGAACACCGCTTACAAAGCATCGCTTTTCCTAAGGGTACAAGGGCCTACAGACTGGGGCTTGTTCGCGACCTTCCACGAGTCGCACTCATGCGCATGCCACACGCGATGGTCTCCACCGCCGCGGACCAGCCTCACCGTGGCGGAAACGGAAGGAGCATCCCGATGTCCGAGATCGCCGAGCAGACGATCGACCTCGTCCGGCGCTGGCTGCGCGAGGCCGCCGACATTCCGGTCGGCGGATCGGCCGCCCAGCTCGCCGGTGTGCTGCGCGACCCCAAAGGCCTGCCGTTCACCGTCGGCTTCGTCGACGGCGTGGTCCGCCCCGAGGACCTGCGAGTCAGTGCCCGCGCGCTGAACGCCCTGGCCAAGGACGTTCCGGCGTTCCTGCCGGCGTACCTGCGCCTGGCCGTGCGGACCGGCGGCGCGCTGGCCCCGATCATGCCCGGCGTGGTCGTCCCGATCGCCCGGCGCGCGCTGCGGCACATGGTCGGCCACCTCATCGTCGACGCCACCGACGCCCGCCTCGGCAAAGCCATCAAGCGGATCCGCGAGCGCGACGTGCGCCTCAACGTGAACCTGCTCGGCGAGGCCGTCCTGGGCCGCCGCGAGGCCTCCCAGCGGCTCAAGAGCACCGAGCGCCTGCTCGCCCGCCCCGACGTCGACTACGTGTCGATCAAGGTGTCGTCGACGGTCGCCCCGCACAACCCGTGGGCCTTCGACGAGGCCGTCGCCGACATCGTCGAGCAGCTCACCCCGCTGTTCACGCTGGCCGCCGAGACCGGCAAGTTCGTCAACCTCGACATGGAGGAGTACAAGGACCTCGACCTCACGATCGCGGTCTTCACCCGGCTGCTGGACCGGCCGGAGATGCTCGCCCTGGAAGCCGGCATCGTGCTCCAGGCCTACCTGCCGGACGCGCTCAGCGCCATGATCCGCCTCCAGGAGTGGTCGGCTGCCCGCCGCGAGCGTGGTGGCGCCGGCATCAAGGTGCGCCTCGTCAAGGGCGCCAACCTGCCGATGGAGCGGGTCGAGGCGGAGCTGCACGGCTGGCCGGTCGCCACCTGCGACAGCAAACAGGCCACCGACACCAACTACAAGCGGGTCCTGCGGTACGCGCTGCACCCGGAGCGGATCCGCAACGTGCGCCTCGGCGTGGCCGGCCACAACCTGTTCGACATCGCGTACGCCTGGCTCCTGGCCGGTGAGCGCGGCGTGCGCGACGGCATCGAGTTCGAGATGCTGCTCGGCATGGCCGAGGGCCAGGCCGAGGCGGTCCGGCGCGAGGTCGGCGGCCTGCTGCTCTACACCCCGGTGGTACGCCCGGAGCAGTTCGACGTCGCCATCGCCTACCTGATCAGGCGGCTGGAGGAGGGCGCCAGCGCCGACAACTTCATGTCCGCCGTCTTCGAGCTGCACTCCGACACGGAGCTGTTCGCCCGCGAGCGGGACCGATTCCTGGCCTCCCTGGCCGACCTCTCCTCCGCCGAGGAGGTCCCGCAGCCGCACCGGGTGGCCGACCGCTACGCCGCCGTGCCCCGCTCCGAGCCCGGCCTGTTCGTCAACACCCCCGACACCGACCCGGCCGTGGCCGTCCACCGCGACCGGATCCGCGAGCTGCTGGGCCGGGTCGAGACGTCCACGCTCGGTCTGGACCTGCCCCGGATCACCGACCGCGAACACCTCGACGAGGCCCTGGAGAAGGCGGCCGCCGCGCACTGGGGCGCCGTCGACCGCCGCGCCGTCCTGCACGCCGTCGGCGTCGCCCTGGAACAGCACCGCGACACCCTGCTCGAAGTGATGGCCGCCGAAGCCGGCAAGACGATCGACCAGGCCGACCCGGAGGTGTCCGAGGCGGTCGACTTCGCCCATTACTACGCCGAGTTGTCCGCCGAACTCGACGGCACCGACGGCGCCGCCCCGGTTCCGGCCCGGCTCACCCTGGTCACGCCGCCGTGGAACTTCCCGGTCGCGATCCCGGCCGGGTCGGTGCTGGCCGCCCTGGCCGCCGGTTCGGCCGCGGTCCTCAAACCGGCCGGTCCCGCCGAACGCTGCGGCACGGTGCTCGCCGGCATCCTCCGCGACGCCCTCTCCTCGGCCGGCGCCGACCCGGACCTGGTCACCCTGATCCAGGTCGACGAGGCCACCCTGGGCCGGGAACTGGTCGCCCACCCGCTCGTGGACCGGGTCGTCCTGACCGGCGCGTACGAGACCGCCGAACTGTTCCGCTCGTTCCGCGCCGACCTGCCACTGCTCGCCGAGACCAGCGGCAAGAACGCGATCATCGTCACCCCCAGCGCCGACCTGGACCTGGCCGTCAAGGACGTGGTGTCGTCCGCGTTCGGCCACGCCGGGCAGAAGTGCTCGGCCGCCTCCCTGGTCGTGCTGGTCGGCAGCGTCGCGAAATCGCAGCGGTTCCGCACCCAGCTGCTCGACGCGGTGTCCTCGCTGGACGTCGGCTACCCGTCCGGCCCGCGCAGCCAGGTCGGCCCGCTCGTCGAACCGGCCGCCGGCAAACTGCTCGACGGGCTCACCACCCTCGGCGCCGGTGAGCGCTGGCTGCTCGAACCCCGCCGACTCGACGACTCCGGCAAACTGTGGAGCCCCGGCGTCCGCGACGGGGTCCGCCGCGGATCGGCCTACCACCGCACCGAGTACTTCGGCCCGATCCTCGGCATCATGACCGCCGGCACCCTGGACGAGGCGATCGACCTGGTCAACGAGGTCGACTTCGGTCTCACCTCGGGCCTGCACTCGCTCGACGAGACCGAGATCCGCACCTGGCTGGACCGTGTCCAGGCCGGCAACCTGTACGTCAACCGCGGCATCACCGGCGCCATCGTCCAGCGGCAGCCGTTCGGCGGCTGGAAGCGCTCGGCGGTCGGCCCCGGCGCCAAGGCCGGCGGCCCCAACTACCTGACCGGGCTCACCGGCTGGCAGCCCCGCCCGGCGTCCGCGACCACCGAGATCAGCCACCCCGGCGTACGGGTGCTGCTCGCCGACGCCCGCACCCTGCTCACCGAGGAGCAGTCGGCGTCGGTGGAACGAGCCGCCCGCAGCGACGCGGCGTTCGACTTCCGCACGCCCACCGACGTCTCCGGGCTCCAGGCCGAACGTAACGTGTTCCGCTACCTGCCGGCCCCGGTCACCGTCCGGTTCGCGGCCGGCGCCTCGCTCGCCGACCTCGTCCGGGTGCTGGCCGCCGGCCTGCTCACCGGCGCCGACGTGCACGTCTCCGCCGCCTCACCGCTGCCGGAGACACTGGCGGCGCGGTGCCGCACGGTCACCGTCGAGGACGACACGGCCTTCGCGGCCGAGCTCTCCGCCGGGCGGATCCGGCTGATCGGCGGCGACGCCTCAGCGCTGGCCGAGGCCACCGGCGGGCGGCCCGACCTGGCGATCTGGTCCGGGCCGGTGACCGAGGCCGGGCGGGTGGAACTGCTGCCGTTCCTGCGCGAGCAGGCGGTCAGCGTGACGGCCCACCGCTTCGGAAACCCGCTCACCCTCGCCGCCCGGGTGCTCTAGAAAGACGTTTCTCCGGTACGCCCTCCGCGTTCTTCCTCTTCTTCCGCGCGGAGGGCGTACCCTCCGGTCTTCGATCCGCCGGACTAGGCGCAGGGCAGGGCCGCGTACGCCGGGCGTACCCCCTCGGTGAAACGGCAACCGAAGGACGCGGCAGCGACCGTGCGCCGGTCGAGGACGGCGTCGCCGGCCGGGCGGTGACCCCGCTCGACCCAGGTGACCAGGTCGTCGAAGCCGCGGCGCAGCTCGGCCTGGGTGAAGCCGCAGTGCGCCACGTCCCGGATCGCGCGGGAGACGAACAGGCGGGAGCGGCCGTTGGCGGCGGCCTCCCGGGCGTACTCCTGCTCCATCGAGAACGGCACGAACAGGTCGCCGATGCCGTGCAGCGACAGCACCGGGATCGACGGGCGGCCGGCGATGCGCGGCACACCGTCCGTCGCGGTCCGGCGGACACGCAGCACCTCCGCGTTGAGACGTTTCTCCTCCGCGGTGAGCCGCCGGCCGTCGGTCGAGCGGTAGAGGGCCCACCGGTTGTCGGTCAGGTTGCCCTCCGCCATCCCGGCCGTGCCGCCGGACAGACCCGGGTAGAGGCTGAACAGGAACGGCAGACCGCCCTGGGTGGCCGCGTTCCAGTAGGCGAACGCCGCCGGGAAGCCGGGCCGCTCACCACCGCTGCGCCGCTCCGCCACATCGGACCAGGTGGCGCCGGCGGCCGTACCGGTCAAGGCGGCCTTGATCCGGGCGACCTGCCCCGCCCAGCGGGCCGGGTAGGCGGCGTCCGGCTCCAACGGGAACTCGATCGGCACACCGGCCAGCGCGGCCGCCGTGACGTTCGCGTCCAGGAAGTAGTCGAACAGCTCGACGTCGCCGAGCACCCCGCACGTCGGCATCGCCCCGGCGAACGTCCGCGGATACCGTTCGATGGCCACGCCCGTGACATGGCCACCCATCGACGCGCCGGTGATGTAGACCTTGGCCGGGCGCTTGCCGGTGACCTGGCGGAAGAGGCCGACCAGCGCGTACGTGTCCGAGACGCCCTGCGCCACGTCGTACCCGTTGGTGGCGTAGCTCGACGCCGCCCACGCGAATCCCCGGTCGATGTAGTGCTGCCGCAGATCCGGATCGGACACGTAGACGGTCGTCCCGGTACCCCGGTAGCCGTGGGCGTAGACCACCAGCCGCCCGTTCCACTTCCGCGGCACCTCGATCCGGTACGCGGCGCCGTCGGCGATCCCGGTGTGCGCCCGGGCGCCGGGCAGAGCTGTGAACGGGGTGCCGTCCAGCCCGCAGTCCGGGTCGGCGACCAGATAGCCGGGCTGTGTCTCGCTCGGCACGGGCGCGGTGCAGGTCTCCGGCGCGGCCGAGGCCGGTGCTCCGGTGAGAATGCCGGCGATCAGCACGGCGACGACAACGGCTCGGCGAACGATCATCACGTTACCTCCAGGAAACATCCAATGACCGTGCTCGATCCCTGTCAAGCGCCCGCCCACGGCTGTCGTGTCCGCCGCGCCGGGGCGGTGCGCGGTTCGTCCGGCTCTCGGGTCAGGCTTTGCGGAGACGCAGGGTGACGGCGTCGCCCCGCTGGATCAGATCGGCGCGGTAACCGGGTGTGGTCACGACGACCTCGGCGAACCGGCCACGCACTCGGCGGGCCTTGAGCACCGGAACGGGCGAGTCGTATTCGCCGGCCTTGCCGACGGTGACCGACAGGATCGCGCCGGCGCCGATGACCGCGTCGCCTCCCACGGTGAGCGGGGCGGCGCCGTGCGGGCGGACGGTCACCGCGAGCGTGCCGGAACTGTGCCGGTAACCGCCGCTGACGTGCGTTTTCGGTGCGGTCAGGCGGAGCGTGCCGCCGGAGACGGTGACGTCGCCGCGGCCGAGTGCGGACTTCGACGCGGCGGTCAGCGTGCCCTCGGCGACCGTGGTGCCACCCCGGTAGGCGTTGTCACCGGTCAGGGTGAGCGTGCCGGTGCCGAGCTTGACCAGACCGCCGCGCCCGGCGATGTCGTTGCGCCAGGTGTCGGCGGCGGAGAAGCCGCCGGCCGCGGCGTCGAGAGTGACCGCCACGGTCGAGTCGAAGGCGCCGTAACCGTCGGCGGCCGCGAACAGGTTGATCCGGCCCCACTGCTCCGGGCCGTCCAGGATCGGGTTGCCGGCGGGCAGGCCGGTGGTGCGCAGGACCTCGCGGCGCTGGGCGGCGCCGAGGTACGGCAGACGCGTCTCCAACAGCACCTCGGCGCCGGCCGGGACGGTGAACGGGGTGGACGAGCGGCGCGCCGGCAGGCCGTAGGTCAGCTTCGGCCCGACGATGGCGGCGTTGGCCTCCCGGTCGGCGTAGGCGTCGTCGGCGGCGGCGTGCGCGGCCGCGAAGAGGTCCGGACCGAAGTGGGCGAGTACCTGGGCGCGGGCCTCCGCCTTGAGTGTGGCGTTCGCCGGGTCGCTCAGGATCGCGGCGGCCAGCGCGGTGCCGAGGACCCGGCCGCCGATCACGTCGACGGGGGAGTGCATGCCGGAGACGATCCGGGTGTGCGCCAGATCGAAGGCGGCCGTGACCAGCTCCTGGAAACGCTCGGGTACGGCGTACGCGAACGCCAGCGCCGCCATGTACAGCGCGTTGGTGTGCCCGCTGACGTAGCCGCCGTCCTCGGCCGGGTTGGTGCTGCGCTGGCGCAGAAGCTGCGGGGTGACGACGACGTCGGAGTCGTAGACCGGATAGCCGAACGCGTCCACCGCGCCGGTGTCGACGATCCGGCTGTCCCCGGTCATCCGCCACGGGCGCGGGTACTGGTAGGCGAACTTGCTCGGGTTGCCGGACGACCAGTTGCCGCGCACGGTGTTGACGAGCGTGACCACCTTGCCGAGGGCGGAGCCGGGGTTGCCGGCGCCGAGTGTGGATCCGGCGGGGGAGCCGGCCGGGACGGCGTCGCTGACGGTGGTGGCCGGTGTGGTCTCCGGCGCGGTGGTGATGCCGGTGACGGCGAGCGATCCAGCCTTGTAGGCGGCGGCGAGCGGGCCGAGGCCGGCGATCACCGAGTAGCTCTGGTGCTGGCGGTCCACGACGAACGAGCGGGCGGCCTCGGCGGCGGTCCGGTTGCGGGTGGTCTTGACGACGTAGCGGACGTTGGCCCGCAGGAACGCCTCGTCCAGGACGGTGCCGGTGTTCCACGCCGTGCCGGTGTTCCATACCCGCTGAAAGCCGGAGAGGATGCGGACGGCCGCGTTGGTCTCGGCGGTCAGGTTCGCCGTGATGTTCGTCTTGTAGCTGTCGATGAAGGCCGCGGCCGTCGTCGTGGTCGCTTCCGCGGCGGCGGCGGAGGCGGCGGAGGCGGGGGTGTTGAGCACGGCCGGGCCGGCGACCAGGCCAGCGGCGCCGATGGCCGAGGCGCGCAGGATGCTGCGGCGGCTGACGTTCACGGAGACTCCATCAACGGGAGGGGCAAGGTCGGCGCTCAGCGTTGGTGGATCAAGCGTCCGATTTCCCAACATCCGCTGTTGTGAGCGTGAACATTCATCAACGTGAGGTTACCGCTGGGTAAGGGGGTCATAGGCTGCCGTTCATGGTCCGGAGAATCCTCACGGTGTGTGTGCTCGCCACGCTCGTCACCGCTCCCAGCACCGCCCCGGCCGCCGCTGCCGCCGGCGGGTCCTTCACCGTCCTCACCTACAACGTCGCCGGTCTCCCCGAGCTGATCTCCAGCGCGGAGACCGACCGCAAGACCGCGCACACCCTGATCGGGCAGCGCCTCGGCCCGTACGACATCGTGCACGTCCAGGAGGACTTCAACTACCACGCCCATCTGTACGCCGCCGACACCACGCACGCCCACCGCACCCCGACCAGCGGTGGCGCCGGCATCGGCTCCGGCCTCAACACGCTGTCGCGGATCCCGTACGACACCGGTGACCTCGAACGCGGCGACTGGAACTCCTGCCAGCTCGACTCCGGTGACTGCCTCACCCCCAAGGGCTTCACCTTCGCCCGTCACCGGATCGCCGACGGCGTCTTCGTGGACCTCTACAACCTGCACACCAACGCCGGTACGAGCAGCGGCGACCAGGCGTCGCGCGCCGACAACCTGAACCAGTTGACCGCCTTCATCGCCACCCACTCGGCCGGCAACGCGGTGATCGTCATGGGCGACACCAACACCCGCTACACCCGGGCCGCCGACACGATCCGCGACTTCAACGCCGCGAACGGGCTCACCGACGCCTGGGTGAGGCTGGAACGCGGCGGGTCCGCCCCGGCCGCCGGCTCGGCCGCTCTGGTGTGTGACGCGGCCGCGGTCACCGACGCGTGTGAGGTGGTCGACAAGATCCTGTACCGGAGCAGCCGGGCGCTCACGCTCACCGCGACGGATTACCGCAACGAGGACGCCGGATTCCGCACCGACGGCGGGCTGATGCTCTCCGACCACTTCCCGATCAGCGCCGCGTTCACCTGGACGGCGAACCCGGACCATCAGCTCAGCGACCAGTTCGGCGGGCCGCACGGCGGCCACTTCAACGACATCGTGTCGGTTCCGCCGGCCGCCCGGGCCATCACGATAGGGCTGCGCGCCGGCGCCCGGGTCGACCAGGTCAGCCTCACCCTGGCGACGGGGACGGTCCTGGCGCACGGCGGCGCCGGCGGGACGGCCAGGTCGCTCACGCTGGGCGGCGCCGAGTACGTGACGAGCGCGTACCTGTGTCAGGCCAAGCACAACGGGCACACCCGGATCTTCTACGCGAAGTTCACCACCAACCTGGGCAACAGCATCGCTGGCGGCACCACCACGGCGGACTGTGTGACCCGGACGGCGCCGAGCGGCCGGCAGATCGCCGGCTTCCACGGGCGCTCCGGTTCGGCGGTCGACAAAGTGGGCGTCATCTACACCCGTCGCTGACTGCTGCGTCTCATCTTCGTGTGCGGCGGCGCCGTCCACCCCTCTTCACCCCCTTTTTCCCGGTACGGGGGTGCGAAGGCGCCCGGGTGTCCCCGCCAGGCGCTGCCCGGTCCCGGCCGTGCCGCGCCCGCCGGGCCGGACCGATGGGTCCGGGCCAGCACAGCCGAACTGGACCGCGACACACCCGCGCGGCGGCTCCTAACGTCGCAAACGTGCACCGACGACTCGCTCACGACCTCGACGACCTGCCCGCCCTGCTCCAGGCCACCCGCGACTACGCCACCGGCGTCCTGGCCGGCCTCGCCGAACGCCCGGTCGCGCCGGCCCCGCCCGCCGTCGAACCGGCCCCGCTCCCGGCCGGCGGCGCCGGAACGGCCGGGGCGCTGACGGAGTTCGGGCGCCACTGGGCGCCCGGCTTCTCCGGCAGCGCCGGCCCCCGCTACCTGGGCTTCGTGACCGGCGGCGCCACCCCGGCCGCGATCGCCGGCGACTGGCTGACCGCGGCCTTCGACCAGAACGTCTCGAACCGGGCCGGCTCGTCGGCCGCGGCCCTGGAGGACGAGACCCTCTCCTGGCTGCGCGACATGTTCGGTCTCGGCCCCGGCCACTCCGGCGCGTTCGTCAGCGGCGCCACCATGTCGAACCTGACCGGCCTGGCGATCGCCCGCGAGTGGGCCGGGGAACGGCTCGGCGTCAGTGTCGCCCGGCAGGGCCTCGCGGCGCTCGGCGAGATCCCGGTGCTGTCCGGGGCCGCGCACTCCAGCGTCTACAAGGCGCTGTCGGTGCTCGGCCTGGGCAGGGAGGCGCTGCGGCCGGTCGCGACCCTTCCCGGCCGGGAAGCCGTGGACGTGTCGGCGCTGGCCACGGCCCTGGCGGCGCTCGACGGGCGCCCGGCGATCGTGGTGGCCAACGCGGGGACGGTGAACACGGTCGACTTCGACGACCTGCGCGCGATCCTCGCGCTGCGCGACAGGTTTCCGTTCTGGCTGCACGTGGACGCGGCCTTCGGCGGGTTCGCGGCCCTCGTGCCCGAGCATGCCCACCTGGTGGACGGTCTGGCCGGGGCCGACTCGGTCTGCGTCGACCTGCACAAGTGGCTCAACGTGCCGTACGACTCGGCGGTGCAGTTCACCCGGCGCCGCGACCTGCAGACGGCGGTGTTCCAGAACGCGGCCGCCTACCTGCCGGCGGTCACCGGCGAGAACCCCGACTTCTGCCACCTCACCCCGGAGAACTCGCGCCGGCTGCGGGCCCTGCCGGCCTGGTTCACGCTTGCCGCGTACGGCGTGGACGGGCACCGGGAGATCGTCATCCGGACCGTCGCGGCGGCCCGCCGTCTGGGCGCGCGCCTGACCGCGCTGCCCGGGGTGGAGCTGCTGTCCCCGGTCCGCCTCAACGTCGTGTGCTTCGCCGTCCCGGCCGACGTCGCCACCGTGCTGCGGGCCGTCGCCGACTCCGGCGAGGCGTTCCTGACCCCGACCGTCCTGCACGGCCGCCCCGCGGTCCGCGCCGCCTTCAGCAACTGGCGCACCGCCGAGGCCGACGCCGACCGGGTCTTCGAGGCGCTCCGCAAGGCTCTGTGAAAGGGGGCGGCTCCCCGCCTCGGGTTGGCGGGGAGCCGTGGGGGGTGGTGCTGTTGGGGACGGGTCAGGCTGTGATGTTCCACTGCTGGCAGGTGTTGCCCAGCGACGCCCACTGGCGTACGGCCACGCCGTCGGCGGCGCCGCAGTTGGTGACGTCGAGGACCATGCCGTTGCCCCGGTTGGCGATCAGGTAGCCGCCGCTGATCGGGGTGAGGCTCCACTCCTGGCAGGTGTTGCCCAGGCTGGCCCACAGGTTGAGGGCCGTGCCGTTGGCGGTGCCGCAGTTGACCGAGTCGAGCACGGTCCCGCTGTTGGCGTTGGTGATCCGGTAGTAGCCGCTGGTGGTCTTCGTGAAGGTCCACTGCTGGCAGGCGTTGCCCAGCGACGTCCACTGCTGGACGGCGGTTCCGTTGGCGGTGCCGCAGTTCGCCGCGTCGAGGACCTTGCCGCTGGACTGGTTGATGATCCGGTACCTGGTGCCGGCCACCGGGTAGGAGACGGTTCCGCCCGGGTCGCCGGCGGGGGCGGTCAGCGTGGTGGAGAGCTTGTCGGGCGTACCCAGGTTGGGGGTGCCGTCGCTGTTGAAGTTGACCTTCTTGATCCGGGTGGTGCGGGTCGCGCCGCAGCCCTGGGCGGTGGTCTCGTTGGCGTGGTAGGCCATCCACGTCTCGGTGCCGTCGGGCGAGGTGAAGAACGAGTGGTGGCCGGGGCCGTAGACGCTGTTGGCGTCGCTGCGCTGGAAGAGCGGGGTGCTCTTCTTGGTCCACGACGAGGCGGACAGCGGGTTGCTGCCGGTCAGGGTCAGCATGCCGATCTTGTAGTCCGGGGTGTTGCAGGAGCTGGCCGAGAAGGTCAGATAGGTCTTCCCGTTGCGCTGGAGGATGTACGGGCCTTCCTCGGTGTTGCCGCCGACCTTCTCCCAGTCGTACGTCGGGTAGGAGATCCGGGTGCCGTAGGCGCTGACCGTCCACGGGTTGCTCATCGGCGCGATGAACAGACTCTGCAGGTCACCGACCCACGACGAGTAGAGGAAGTAGTTGGCGCCGTTGATGGTCGCCACACTGCCGTCGATGGCCCAGCCGTTGTTGGCCTGGACGTTGAGCTGACCCTTGAACGTGTACGGGCCGAGCGGGTTGTCGCCGGAGCTCTCCAGCACGAACGACCGTTGCCCGTCGCAGCAGGTGGCGGTGCCGGCCGAGTAGTACAGATACCAGCGGTACCCGTTCGGGCCGTTCAGCCGGTGCATCGACGGCGCCCACACGTTGCAGCAGCTCGCGGCCGCGGTGCCGGTGTAGACGACGTTCTCGGTAGCGCCGGGCAGCGCGGCCACCGAGGTGGCCCGCTTGACGACGACCTGGTTGTTCCACGTGGTGGCGGCCAGGTAGTAGTAGCCGTTGTAGTAGCCCATCCACGGGTCGGCGCCGTACGGCGCGGAGGCGACCGGGTTGGTGAAGGTCGCGGCGGCGCGGGCCGGGCTCGAGGTGCGGGCCTCCACGGCCACGGCCACCGCCAGGAGCAGGAGGAGGACGGCTCCGACTGATTTCAGGCGTGCAAGAGACATGACAGTCCCTTCGGGGGAGCGGGGAGTGGCGCATCGATGTGGGGGTTCCGGCGCGCCCGCCGGTGGGCCGGGGCGCCGCGGGTCCGTCCGGACGGTCGGGGATGGACGGACCGTGGTGCTCGATGTATGGCCGTTATGTTAACGATCACAAGTTGAGTGTCAAGAGGGCGCATCCCCGCTGATCAACGACGATGGGCTCGATCAATCAGGGTGGCGGCCACGTCACGCAGCTTGCCCGCACCGTGGCGGCGTGGATGTTGAGCGCGCCGGTCACCCGGTCCCGGATCGGCAGACCGGCCGAGAGGGCGCTGTGCGCCCCGGCACTGTTTCGCGTGCTCACCGTTACCCGGCCGCCGCGGCGGAAACCCTCGGGGAGCGCCGGGGTAGTATGGGCGATCTGCGGCCGGAGTCGTCCATCGACTTCGGCGTACCGACGTCAAGCAGGGGCGCGGATCCGAGGGCGCAATCGCCCGCCGGATGGCGACAACGATCGACATGGCACGGACCGTTCCACCGGTTCCTGCTTCCGCTGCGGAGATCCACTGACGTTGAAGGCGCACGATCAAACCGACGCCGCTGCCGTGTTCGCGGAGCTCGGTCGCATCAAGCTGGGCGAGACCGATCTCGACGGGGTGCTGAACCGCGTCGCCGACCTGGCCCGGCGCACCGTGCCCGGGACCACACAGGTGTCCATCACCCTGCTGCGCGACCACCGCGGGGCGAGAACAGCGGCGAGCACCGGCGACATCGCGCTGCGGCTCGACGAGCTGCAGTACGAGCGTTCCGCCGGCCCGTGCCTGGAGGCCGCCGGAGCGAAGATCACGGTCGCTGTGCCGGACACCGCCGCCGACGTGCGGTGGGACCGGTGGGGCGCCGAGGCGGCCCGGGCCGGGATGGGCAGTCTGCTGTCGCTGGGCCTGCCGATCCTGGACGACGTGAGCGGCGCGCTCAACCTCTACGGCGCCGGAGTCCGGGCCTTCGGTGCCCGTGCCGAGCGGGCGGCGGAGACCTTCGCCGGGTACGCGACCGTCGCCCTCGCCAACGCCCACCTCTACGACGACACCGCCACCCTGGCCCAGCACATGCAGGCCGCGATGCAGAACCGGGCCGTGATCGAGCAGGCCAAGGGCATCATCATGGGCGACCGGCGGTGCACCGCCGACGAGGCGTTCGCCATCCTCACCAAGGTCTCCCAGGACAGCAACCGCAAGCTGCGCGACGTGGCCGCCGCCCTGGTCGGGCGCACCCAGCGGGCCCGCTAGGCGGTCACGTCGAGACGGCCGCCGCTGCCGCTCTGCCGCAGGTGGCGCAGCGCGGGCTCCAGGTAGCCGGCGATCGGGTTGCGGCCGGTCGGGTTCTGGTCGTACCGGCGGGACAGGTCCTTGAGGTACACCTCGGTGATCTCCTGGCCGGGCGCCAGCCGCCCGGCCGCCCGGTCCGCCGCGATCGCCGCGGCCAGTGAGTTGATCCAGCCCTGGTTCGGCTCGCCGGGGCGGATGCGCTGGCCGGTCGCCTGATATATCAGCTCGCGGTCGCGTTCGGTCAGATTGGCGGCGTCCTCGCGGGCGGTCTGATTCCGGTGCGGGGAAACGGGCCGGGAGACCGTTGCCGGCGTGCTCCCGGTGCGGTACGGGTTCATCCGGGGAATGGACATGGCGGCTAGACCTCCAGCCGTGGGCACTCGACCTCTTCCAGATCGGTGAAGGGAGCGCCCGCCTGAGGAGTTTTCCGGCCCACCTGCGGGTATCCCGAGTCGGTGGACCGTCCCCCCGGCGCCACCACCGCATCAGAAGGGACGGACGATGACGACGTGGACGACCCAGGAACGAATCGAGCTCGGCCCGGTACGCCTGGACGCTGACCTGACACTGCCCGAGCACGCCATCGGGGTGGTGCTGTTCGCCCACGGCAGCGGCAGCTCCCGGCACAGCCCCCGCAATCGCGCGGTGGCCGCCGCCCTGAACCGGCGCGGGCTGGCCACCGTGCTGGCCGATCTGCTCACCGCCGAGGAGGAGGTACGCGACGCGCGTACCCGTGAGCTGCGTTTCGACATCGGCCTGCTCGCCGACCGCCTGGTCGGGATGGTCGACTGGATGCGTGCCCAGCCGCCCACCGCGGCCCTGCCGATCGGCCTGTTCGGGGCGAGCACCGGCGGCGGCGCGGCGCTGGTGGCGGCGGCGGCCCGGCCGGAGGCGGTGTGTGCCGTGGTGTCCCGGGGTGGACGGCCCGATCTGGCTGGCCCGGCCCTGCTTGAGGTGCGTGCCCCCACGCTGCTCGTCGTCGGCGGGAACGACCCGATGGTGGCCGATCTGAACGAGGAGGCCCGCAACACCATGCGGATCCGCGCCGAGGTGCGGATCGTGGCCGGCGCCACGCACCTGTTCGAGGAGGCGGGCGCCTTGGAGACGGTGGCCGAGGAGGCCGGGGACTGGTTCTGCGACCACCTGGCGGCCGCCCTGGCGAGGTGAGGCTTCGATGATTTTCGCGAATCGCGCCGAGGCGGGCCAGGCGCTCGCCGAACGGCTGGAGCGGACCGTGGGGGCCGGCGTGCGCCCGCTGGTCCTGGCCCTGCCGCGGGGTGGCCTGCCGGTCGCCGGGCCGGTCGCCGCGCGGCTCGGCGGTGATCTGGACATCGTGGTGGCCCGCAAGATCGGTGCGCCGGGGCGTCCCGAGTTCGGGGTGGGCGCGATCGCGGAGGACGGCCCGCCCGTCTTCGACCGGGACAACCTGCGCTACGCCGGGGTGACCGAGGCCGGCGTGAGCGGGGTGCTGGCGGCCGAGCGGGAGGAACTGGCGCGCCGGATCCGCCGGTACCGCGGCGACCGTCCCGCCCCGCCGGTCGCCGGCCGTACGGTGATCGTCGTCGACGACGGGCTGGCCACCGGGGTGACCGCGCACGCGGCGCTGCGCTGGGTGCGCGGGCAGCGGCCGGGCCGGCTGATCCTGGCCGTGCCGGTGTGCGCGCCGCAGGCCAGGGACGCCCTGTCCGCCGAGGCCGACGAGGTGGTCTGCCTGAGCGCGCCGGACCCGTTCTACGCGGTGGGCCGCTGGTACGAGGATTTCGAGCAGCTCACCGACGAGGACGTAGGTCATTTCATCATGTGTTGAGTTAAGTGCTTGCCCCGCCCCCGGGAACTCATCTAGCGTTGAGTTCAACAGTTGATGAGTTCCTCGGGGAGGAATGATGTCCCAGGCGATCGAGGTTCACGACCTCGTCGTGAAACGCGGGAAGAGAACCGTTCTGGACGGCTTCTCCTGCGTCATCCCGCGCGGCAGCGTCACCGGCCTGCTCGGCCCCAGCGGCAGCGGCAAGACCACCCTGATGCGCGCGATCGTCGGCGTGCAGATCGTCGCGTCCGGCACGGTGACCGTGCTCGGCCACCCGGCCGGGTCCGTGCCGCTGCGCCGCAAGATCGGCTATCTGACCCAGGCCCCGAGCGTCTACGCCGACCTGACCGTGGTGGAGAACGCCCGCTACTTCGCCTCGCTCTACGGCCTCAAGGCGGCCGCCGCCGACGAGGCGATCGAGGCGGTCGGCCTGACCTCGGCCCGCGGTCAGCTGGTGGTGAACCTGTCCGGTGGCCAGCGCAGCCGCGCCTCCCTGGCCTGCGCGATCGTCAGCCGTCCCGAGGTGCTGATCCTCGACGAGCCGACCGTCGGCCAGGACCCGGTGCTGCGCGACGAGCTGTGGGACCACTTCCGCCGGCTCGCCGCCGAGGGCGCCACCGTGCT
The DNA here is from genome assembly GCF_040656595.1 of Actinoplanes sp. NPDC049802. Lineage (NCBI taxonomy): Bacteria > Bacillati > Actinomycetota > Actinomycetes > Micromonosporales > Micromonosporaceae > Actinoplanes > Actinoplanes sp. NPDC049802. Next base: position 51,248 of record NZ_JBFAMR010000002.1, on the reverse strand, counting down.
GGTGTCCAGCCACGTGATGGACGAGGCGAACCGCTGCGACCGGCTGCTGCTGATCCGGGAGGGTGTGCTCGTCGCCGACGACACCCCCGCCGCGGTCAAGGCCGCCGCCGGTGTCGACGACCTCGACCAGGCCTTCCTCAATCTGATCCGGCGCCAGGAAGTGGTCACCCGATGATCCTCGCGAGCACGATCAAGCGAATCCTCAGCCAGCTTCGGCACGACCCGCGGACCATCGGCCTCATCGTCGTCGTCCCGACGCTGCTGATCACCCTGATCTATTTCATGTACGAGGGACAGCCCGCCCTCTTCGACCGGGTCGCCCTCACCATGCTGGGCGTCTTCCCGTTCATCGTGATGTTCCTGATCACCAGCATCGCCATGCTCCGGGAGCGCACCACCGGCACCCTGGAGCGGTTGTTCACCACCCCGGTCGGCAAACTCGACCTGCTGTTCGGCTACGGCGTCGCGTTCGGTGTCGCGGCCGCCGTGCAGGCCTCGGTGGCGGCCGGCTTCTCCTACTGGGCGCTGGACATGCGCACCGCCGGCAGCATCGGCCTGGTCATCCTGATCGCGGTCGCCAACGCCGTGCTCGGCGTCGCCCTCGGCCTGCTGTGCAGCGCGTTCGCCCGCACCGAGTTCCAGGCGGTGCAGTTCATGCCGCTCGTGGTGGCGCCGCAGCTGCTGCTCTGCGGGTTGTTCGTGCCGCGCGAGGAGATGGCCGGGTGGCTGCAGGCGATCAGCGACGTGCTGCCGATGTCCTACTCCGTGGAGGCGCTGACCGAGGTGGGCGTGCACGCGGAGCCGACCGGCATCATGTGGCGGGACCTCACCGTCGTGGTGGGCGCGATCATCGTGGCTCTGGTCCTCGGCGCGGCCACCCTGCGCCGGAGGACCGCTTAGGACGTACAGGAGAAGGGGTTCGATGGTGCGACGGACCGGACGCCGGCCCGGTAACCCGGACACACGCGAGGCGATTCTCGTGGCGGCGCGCAGCGCGTTCGCCGAGAAGGGATATGACGGCGCCTCGATCCGCGCGATCGCGACCGGCGCCGGGGTCGACCCGGCGCTGGTGCACCACTACTTCGGCACCAAGGACAAGCTGTTCCTCGAGACGATGAACTCGCCGGTCGACCCGGTCGACCTCATCGCCGAGGCGACCGCGGGGGAGCGCGACGAGATCGGCGCCCGTTTCGTCCGGGCCTTCCTGGGCATGTGGGACGGGCCGCGCGGAGCGGCCGCCGTGGCGCTGCTGCGTTCGGTGGTCGGCACCGAGTGGACCACCAAGCTGTTCCGCGAGTTCATCATCACCCAGGTCCTGCGCCGGGCGGTGCCCAAGCTGGGCCTCGACCCGGCGGAGGCGCATCTGCGGGTCACCCTCGCGGCCAGCCACCTGGTCGGGCTCGCCATGGCCCGCTACGTGATCAAGGTGGAGCCGCTGGCCTCCGCGCCGACCGACACGCTTGTCGCCGCGGTCGGCCCGACCGTGCAGCGCTACCTCACCGAGGACCTGCCGGGCGTGTTCCCGGAGGCATGAAAACGGCCCCGGCGGGGCAAGCACCGCTTCGTGCGATGGGCGACGATGCTGCTGGCGGTGACCCTGGTGACCGGGTGCGCGTCCCTCGAGGAGCGGTCGTCGGCCGCCGAGGCGACGGCCCGGACGTTCCTCCAGGCGGTCGCCGAGGGTGACGGGACGGCCGCCTGCGGCGCTCTCGCGCCGGAGACCCGGGCGGAGATCGACGCGCCCTGCGAGCAGAGCATTCTGGACGAGGCGCTGCCCGCGCCGTCCCCGGTCACCGATTCTCAGGTGTACGGGCAGAGCGCGCTCGTCAGGTTCGAGAGCGACACGGTGTTCCTCGCGGTCTTCCCGGACGGCTGGCGGGTCGTGGCCGCCGGATGTGTGCCGCGAGGCGAGCGACCCTACGACTGCCGGATCCAAGGTGGGTGAGAAGTGCATGCGACTCCAATACCTCCTGCTTCTGTCCGTGGTGACGCTGGGCCTGGTGTACTTCGCCGCCCTCGGGGTCCTGCACCGGTGAGACGGGCGCTGCGGGAGAACTCGCTCGGCCTGGTCTTCGGGCTGCTCTTCCTGGCCGTGCTGGTCGCCCAGGCGTTCGCCGGGCACGCCGACTTCAACCAGCGGCAGCTCACCGCGGGGTTCCCGCCGGTGAGCCTGGGCCGTTACCTGACGTCGGCGTCCTTCGCCTCCGACGTGGCGGAGAACTGGCAGTCCGAGTACCTCCAGTTCTTCCTCTACATCTTCCTTACCGTCTGGCTGGTCCAGAAAGGATCACCGGAGTCGAAGAAGCCCGGCGAGGAGGGCCTGGAGTCGGACCGGGAGCAGATGGTCGGCCGGTACGCCACCGAGGACTCGCCCGGCTGGGCGCACGCCTCCGGGCTGCGCCGGGCGCTGCTGTCCAACTCGCTCGGCCTGGTGATGGGGCTGCTCTTCGTCGGCTCCTGGCTGGCCCAGTCGATCGCCGGGGCGGCCGCCTTCAACGAGCAGCAGCTGCGCGACCTCCAGGAACCGGTCACCTGGGCGGAATACCTGACCGAGCCCGACTTCTGGAACCGCACCCTGCAGAACTGGCAGTCCGAGCTGCTCGCCGTCGCCTCGATGGTGATCCTCTCGATCTACCTGAGGCAGCGCGGCTCGCCGGAGTCGAAACCGGTCGGCAGCCCGCACGACACCACCGGGACCGAAGGGTGATCAGCCCGCCCCGGCACGGGCCCGCCGGGTCAGATAGGCGTTGATCGACTCGCGGGTGTGCTCCGGCACGCCCTGGAACTGCAGGCCGATCTCGGCGGTCTCGCCGTGCTCCACCCGGCGGACCACCCGGGCGTCGGCACCCATGGCCAGGCCGTCGAGGGCGAACTCGGCGCGGACCAGCTCCCCGATGGCGATCCGGGCGCCGGCCGGCACGGCGCAACCCAGCCCGTCCGAACTCAGGTCGATCATCTCGGCCGGCACCGGGGCCGGGCGGGACTCGGTCTGGAGCCGGACCGTCCCGTCGACCGGCAGCCGGTCGTGGCGGCGGCGCTCCAGCCGATCGGCCACGTCGGAGAGGTCCCCGATCTGCGCCATGGTGGCGTCCACGCTGCGGTGCAGCCGCCCCACGATCTCGTGCTGCCGGTCGGCGATCCCGCCGAGGTGCCGCATGGCGTCCTCGATGTCGCCGACGTCGGAGATGATGGCGCTCAGCGTCTGGCCCATCTGCGCGACGTCCGCCTCCAGCGCCGCGATCGTGCTGGTGATCTGCTCGGTCGAGTCGGCTGTCGTGTCGGCCAGGCCCTTCACCTCGTCGGCGACCACCGCGAAGCCGCTGCCGGCCGCACCGGCCCGGACCGCCTCGATGGTGGCGTTCAGCGCCAGCAGCCGGGTCTGCGAGGCGATCCCGGAGATCACGCTGGCGATCCCGGCCACCTGGCGCAGGCTGGCGTTCAGCGCGGTGGCCGCCTCGTCGGCGCTGTGCGCCCGCTGCACCAGCGCGTTCGCCGCGTCGCTGGTGATCGTCACCCGCTCGTGGGTGGCGGCCGCCGAGTCCCGGGCCGCGCCCACCTGGCGCACGACGTCCTTCAGCTTGCCGCCGATCACCTCGGCCGTGTCGTCGATCGCCTCCCGGGCCCGGCGCCGCAGCCGCTGGTTCAGCTCCCGCTGCTGCACCTGGGCGGACTGCGCCTGCGCGTCCAGGTCGGCGCGCAGCCGCTCCAGTTCGGCGTCACGGTCCCGCAGCGAATCGGTCAGCTCGGCGATCAGCCCGGCCGAGGCGGGATCAGCCCGGCGGCCGGCCGCCGGACGACTGCGCCGGCGCGCCACCACCACACCGGCCACCACCGCGGCCAGGGCGACGAGCAGGATGAGCCAGGTGGGCATCAGGCCCCTCCGGGCGCGGTTGTCGGGGAACGACCCGACGCTACCGCGCCCGGATGTGCCGTGTACGCCGTTTCAGCCCGCGAGGATCGCGTCGATCTGACCCATCGCCTGCCGCATGCCCTCCTCCATGCCCATCTCCGCCATCCGTTCCAGTTGCTCGGCGCTGCGGAACGTGCTCACCGTCGTCATCCGGGTGCCCGGGCCGGCCGCCTCCAGGGTGACCACGGCGTGGGTGAGGTCCTCCGGATCGACCGGCTCGCCCTCGGCGTCGGCGAACCCGTCGTCGAACTCCAGACGGTTCGGCTCGTCGATGTCGGTGATCACCCACCAGCCCCGCGCCTTCGTCCCGTCCGGGCCGGTCATGTGGTAGCGGACCGCGCCGCCGGGCTTGAAGTCGTACCGCTCGAAGGTGGCCGGCCAGGTCGGCGGGCCCCACCAGCGCTCCAGCTTGCGCGGATCGGCCCAGACCTGCCAGACCCGGTCGACCGGCGCCGCGAACTCGGCGACGAAGGTCAGTGTCAACGCGTTGACGTCCTTGGTGCTCCGGATGACCGTCATTGCTCCTCCTCCAGGATCTGTGCGATCGCGGCGGCACGCTGCCGCCACAACCTCTCGTACGCGTCCAGCAGCAGCGCCACCCGGCGCAGCGCCTCGACCTCTCCCCGCACGATCTGCTCCCGTCCGCGGCGGGTCTTGCTGACCAGAGCGGCCCGCTCCAGCACCACGACGTGCTTCTGCACCGCGGCGAAGCTCATCGGATAGAGCCGGGCCAGCTCCGAGACGGACATCCCGCCACCGATCACCCGGTGCAGGATGTCGCGCCGGGTCGCGTCGGCCAGCGCGTGGAAGACGCGGTCGGCGTCGGCGACTCCGGAATCTACAACCATGTGGTTGTACGTTAGGCGACGCGGAGCCCTCCGGCAACCCGGTTCGGCGGATTTCCTTCAGGCGGGGACGCGTACGCCGATGAGAGCGGCCTCAACGACGAACCCGCCCCCGGAGGTGTCGAATGACCATCAGCATCGGAACATCCGGTTCACCCTCCGCGCGCGACACCCACGCCGCCTGGCTGCGCCGCCGTGAGGACGGTCCGGCCGGGCGGCGGGCACCGCACGGGCCGGTCCCCGAACCCGCCGGGGCCGGCCCTCTCGCCGGTGCTCTGGCCAGCCCTCTCGCCGGTGCTCTGGCCAGCCCTCTCGCCGGTGCTCTGGCCAGCCCTCTCGCCGGTGCTCTGGCCGGCGCTCTCGTCGGCCCTCTCGCCGGTCAGGGCGGGGCTGGGGCGGCCCGGGCGCCGGTCAGCGCAGCGTGGTGAGCGCCTCGGCCAGCACGTCGGTGGCGTCCTGGACGTCGACCTCGCGCATCCGCAGCGGCCCACCGGTCTCGGTGAGCAGCGCCGCGTGCGGCCCGCCCGCGTAGAACGGGGCGAACCCGAGATCCCGGATGATCCGGGCGGCGGCCTCACGGGCGTCCCGCTGGTCGGTGCAGACGTACTCGGTGAGCAGCGGATCGTGCCCCCGGCGGCGGTTCAGCACCTCGGTCGACATGGTGTTGAACGCCTTCGCCCAGTGCGCCTCGGGCGCCCACTCGATCAGCGTCTCCAGGCCGCTCCGGCCGCCCGGCGTGCCGATCCCGGCCAGGCCGCCCGGGCCCGGGGCGCCGTCCGGCTCCGGGTTGGTCGCGTCGATCACCACCTTGTCGGCGAGCACGCCGCGGGTCATGTCGATCGCCTCCCGCGCGGAGGACCAGTTCGGACTGAAGATCACCACGTCACCGAACGCGGCCGCCCGCGGGATCGACATCACCCGCAGCGGCGCGTCCTCGCGGTCCACCTCGGCGCGCAGCCGTTCCGGATGGCGCGAGGTGACCGCCACCTCGTGCCCGCTCTCGGCGCACCACCTGGCCAGAGTGCCGCCGAGCCGACCCGCCCCAATGACACCGATACGCATGCACCCAGGGTGCCCGCCGGACCACCGGATCGGGTGGGAATCCGGAAATCGCCGTACCGCATCCGCGGCCCGGCCGTCACCACGCCGTCCACCGGCCCAGCGGAGCCGGTCCGGCGGCACCGGCCGTCGTAGGGTCGATTCCATGAGAGAGATCCGCCTCGCGTCCCGCCCCGTGGGCTGGCCCACCGTCGACAACTTCGAGATCGCCGAGACGGCGGTCCCCGAGCCCGGCCCCGGCCAGGTGCTGATCCGCAACGTCTTCATGTCCGTCGACCCGTACATGCGGGGCCGGATGAACGACGCGAAGTCGTACATACCGCCGTTCCAGGTGGGCCGCGCGCTCGACGGCGGCGCGGTCGGCGAGGTGGTCGCCTCCGAGAGCGACGCCGTGCCGGTCGGCTCCTTCGTCAGCCACAACCTCGGCTGGCGGGAGTTCGCGGTGTCCGACGCCTCCCGGGTGCAGGTCGTCGACCCGGCCGCCGCCCCCAGCCTCTCGGCCTATCTGGGTCTGCTCGGCATGACCGGTCTGACGGCGTACGTAGGCCTGCTGGACATCGCGCGGTTCAGCGAGGGCGACACCGTCTTCGTGTCCGGCGCCGCCGGCGCGGTCGGCAGCGTCGCGGGCCAGATCGCCCGCCTGCGCGGGGCGAAGCGGGTGATCGGCAGCGCCGGATCCGGGGAGAAGGCTCGCCACCTGGTCGAGGACCTCGGCTTCGACGCCGCGTTCAACTACAAGGACGCCCCGGTACGCGAGCAGCTGCGCGCCGCCGCGCCGGACGGCATCGACGTGTACTTCGACAACGTCGGCGGCGACCACCTGGAGGCCGCGATCGGCTCGCTGAACAAGTTCGGCCGGGTGGCGCTCTGCGGCGCGATCGCGCAGTACAACGACACCACCCCGGCGGCCGGCCCGCGTAACCTCGCGGCGGCCATCGGCAAGGAGCTCAACCTGCGCGGGTTCATCGTCGGAAACCACGGGCACCGTGCGCCGGAGTTCGTCGCCGAGGTGGGCGCCTGGCTGCGGGCCGGCCGGATCACCGCGCGCGAGACGGTCGTGGACGGGCTGGAGAACGCGCCTGAGGCGTTCCTCGGCCTGCTTCGCGGGGAGAACACCGGCAAGATGGTCGTTCGGCTCTGAGAATCCGGTTCGAGCCCGGCGTCCCGTTTGTGCGGGTCGCCGGGTTGATCCGACACTGAACGGTAATTCAGTCGCTCTCCCGAGCCGACCGGATACGGAACGTACGGTTAGTCGCAGTCGTCCGTACGGGTGAGGTCGCTGACGGAAAGCAGACACTAGCGTTTCCGCGTGGCGAATCGGTTCCAACTCTGGGGTCAAGCAGGCTGGGCGAGTGCCGAGGTGGTCGGCGAGACGCACTACGCGAAAGCGATACGTGCGCTCTTCGCCGACGACATAGACCCGCAAGGAACCGACATCACCGTCCCGGTGCAGCTGATCCCGGACCGCAACAACCGGCACGACCGCAACGCGGTCGGAGTCTGGTTCGGCTCCAACCTTCTCGGGCACCTGCCCCGCCCCGAAGCCGCCCGGTACGTCCAGGTCCTCACGTCGCTCACCGACCGCGGCCTGATCCCGGAGGTCAACGCCCAGATCACCGGCCGGGAGTGGGGCGCCGCCGACGGCCGTCCCGCCACCTTCGACGCGTCCATCCGGCTCGACCTCGCCGAGCCGCACATGCTCGTCCCGGCCAACTCGCCGCCCGCGAGTGAGCACCGGGTCCTGCCGTCCGGCTCGGCCGTCCAGGTCGTCGGCCAGCAACCGTCCCTCGACGCGCTCCGCCTGATACTGCGGCCGGAGGGGGAGTGCTGGGCCTACGTGACCCTGCACGAGATGGCCGACCACCTGGTCGAGGTGCGGATCGGCGACGCCCGGGTCGGTGACCTCAGCCCGAAGATGAGCGGCGAGCTGCTCCCGGCCCTGCGGCACATGGCCGAGCAGGGCCTGGTCACCGCGGCCCGCGCCATCGTCCGCGGCAGCACCGACAAGAACGAGGTGATGCTCTACATCGCCCGTGTCCAGGACCTGCCGGAGAGCTGGCAGGCCCCGGCCCGCCGCCCGGCCGCCGCCCCGGCCCCCGGTCGCGGGACGGCGAGCGTCCCCGGCTCCGGCGTGGCCACGGGACCGGCCACGCCGGGCACCGCCCCGGCCCCGGTGGGCGGTCCGGTGATGTCCGGCGGTCCCGCCTCCGGTGGCCTCGTCCCGAACTGGGTGACCACCGGCGAGCCGCTGCCCAGCTGGGCGTCACCCGCGACGATGCACCAGCCGGTGTCCCCGGCCGGCCCGGCCGACGTCGCCGGTCCGGGGCAGCCTGCCTCGCTCGCCGATCTGACCTCACCTCCGGCGCACGCCGCGCCGGAGCCGATGTCGCCCGCGCATGCCGTGCCGGAGCCCACGCCGCCGACACACGCCGCGCCGGAGCGCGCGCCGAGCTGGGCGCACACCGGGGAGAGCTCACCGGTCCGGTCCGAGCCGGGAGACGGACTGCCCAGCTGGGCGGTTGCCGACAACGGTGTGCCCTCCTGGGCGGCCGGGAGCGACAGCGGGCCCTCCTGGGCGGCCGGGAGCGACAGCGGGCCCTCTTGGGGTGCCGGTAGCGACAGCGTGCCCTCCTGGGGTGCCGGTAGCAACGGACTGGCCGGGCTGCCCACCGCCGGCTCGCTGTCCGGCGCCGACACGCCCCGCCTCGACCAGTCCGCGCCGGTGACCCGGCCGGTACCGCAGACCTCGCTGCTCACCGAGCCGATGCCCACCCCGGTGAGCCCGGCGCCCGATGACGTGCAGGCCATGGAGATCGCCGAGACCACGGTCATCCCGGCGCTGACCGCCGTGGTGAAGGCCAACTCCGGCGGGCTGGGCGGACTGCACGCGGTCACCCCGGTGTCACCGGCCGCCGACCCGCATCCGCCGATCCCGCCCGCCCCGACCGGCATCAGGTTCATGGTGCCGCCCGGTTGGCCGGCCCCGCCCGCCGGCTGGTACCCGCCGGACGGCTGGCGTCCCGATCCGGCCTGGCCGCCGGCTCCCGCGAACTGGCAGTGGTGGGTCCCCTCGTGGGACTGACCGTCGGTTGAGAGCCGGACCCACCACTCCCGGGAGCCGGCAGCGGTGGGTCCCCTCGTGGGACTGACCGCTGGTGGAGAACTTGGAACGCACCGCTCCCGGGAGCTGGCGGTGGTGGGTCGCCTCGTGGGACTGACCGTCGGTTGAGAGCCGGACCCAGCACTCCCGGGAGCCGGCAGCGGTGGGTCCCCTCGTGGGACTGGCCGCTGGTTGAGAGCCGGATACACCGGCCCCGGGAACTGGCGATGGGGGGTCACTTCGTGGGACTGACCACCCGATAAAAGCCGAATACGTCGGATTAACCCGGAAAAACGGCACGGTGACCCGCCTCGCCTTGCTGGAATGATGCAATGAGGTGGGATGATGCGGACGGGCTGACCGGGCGGCCGGATGCGCGTGTACGCGGAGTGCTGGAAACCTGGCGTGCCGGTCTGCTCGACCTCACCGCCTCCAATCCGCTCATCCACGTCGACCCGTGGGGTCCCGGCGTGGTGGCGATCGACAACCCCTCGCCGCGCAGCGTGCTGGAAGCCCTCCAACAGGGCCGCGAGTGCGGCTTCCTCGGCGTCGAGGAACGGGAGGAAGGCCCCCGCCCCCGCGCCACCAGCGCGTTCCAGACCCACATGACCGACGCCGAGATGGACGCCACGCTGCGTGCGCTCAGCCGCACCGCGCACCGCGACCAGCTCGAGTACGGCATGTCCGCCCTGCACCTCGCGGTCGGCACCCTGCACTGGACGGACGACGAGCGCGAGTACGCCAGCCCGATCCTGCTGCTCCCCGTCGACCTGGTCAGCACCGACCCGATGGACTACCCCCGCCTGCGGGCCCGCCCCGAGGACCCGCTGGTCAACCCGGCGCTCGCGGTACGCCTCAAGCAGATCGGCGTCGAACTGCCCGCGGTGGAGAGCCTGCCCGGCCTCGACGTCACCGTCTTCTGGGCCCGCCTGGACGCGGCGATCAGCGAACACCCGGAATGGCGCAGCGACGAGGCCATCCTGCTGTCCCGGTTCACCGTCCACCGCGAGGTCGTCTACCAGGATCTGGTCGACAACGAACGGCAGATCCTCGCCCACCCGGTGGTCCGCGCGCTGGCCACCGACGCCCGGGCCCAGATCGACGCGTTCAAGTTCGAGCCGGTCTCCGGGCGCCGTATCGACGACATCGCCTCACCCGACGACGTCCCGCTCGTCCTCGACGCCGACGCCACCCAGCGGTCCTGCGTCGCGGCCGCCCTGTCCGGGCGCAGCTTCGTGATGCGCGGCGCCCCCGGAACCGGCAAGTCGCAGACCATCGCCAACATGATCGCCGGCCTGATCCACGCCGGGAAACGGGTGCTGCTCGTCTCCGAGAAGGCCGCCGCCCTCGACGTGGTCAAGAACCGGCTCGCCACCGTCGGGCTCGACGACTACCTGCTCGAACTGCACAGCGACCGGACCGGCCGGGACCACGTCGCGACCACCCTCGCCGCCGCCCTGGACTACATTCCGCTCCCACCGCCCGGCCTCTCCACCGACGAGCGGGAGGAACTGCGCGATCACCGGGTGCGGCTCAACGCGTACGCCGAGGCGATGAACGAGGTCCGGGAACCACTCGGTCACCGCCTGCACGACGTGCTCGGCATGTGCGCCCAGATGATCGACGTGCCGGCCGCCCCGGTCCCACCGGTCCTCCCGGTCCCGCTCACCACCCACTCGCTGCAGAAGGTCCGCGACGCCGCCGAACGGATGGGCCGCGCCTGGCGCCCCGCGCTGCAGGGCGACGACTTCCTGTGGCGGGAGGTGATCGACCGCAGCCGGCTCGACGCCCGCCTGCACCAGGCCCAGACCGCCCTCGAACACCTCGCCGAGGCGGTCGGCAAGGACCCGATGGCGTCCGCCTTCCGGGCCCGCCACCTGGCCGACGCGATCGCCCTCACCACCCTCGTCGGGCACGCCGCCCGCCGCCCGGCCGAAGCCGCCGACGAGTGGCTCACCCTGGACAGCCTGGAACCGGTCGCCCGCGCCGCCGAAGGCCTGCTGCGCCACCTCAAGGCGCTCAACCAGGCCGAGGACGCGGTCCGCGCCCGGGCCGGCGTCACCTGGTCGGCCCTGCCCACGCCCAACAAGCTGCCGACCGTGCCGAGCCTCGTCCAGCTCGACCCCGCGCCGGTCGAGTTGCTGCCGCTCACCGCGGCGCAGGCCCGCGGTCTGGCCCGGCGCTTCGCCGAGGAGGCCGACCGGCTCGAACAGCACCAGCACAGCCTGGACCGGGTCACCGCCCGGCTAGGGCTGCCCAACGTGGTCGCGTTCTCCGACATCGGCCGCGTCTCCGCCATCGTCGACCTGCTCTCCCGGCCGGAGAAACCGGAGGCGGCCTGGTTCGACCCGGCCGGCATGACGAACGCCCGCACCGCCGCCCGGATGCTGCAACGCGCCGTCGACGTGGCCAAGGCCGCCGAGTCCACGGCGCGGGAACACTTCAACGAGGCGGCGCTCGCCCACCCCGTCGACGAGCTCGCCGACCGGTTCGCCACCGTGCACAAGGGCATCCGGAAACTGCGGGCGCCGTACCGGCGGGACAGGAAGGCGGCCGCCGAGATCGCCCGGCCGGACGTCAAACGATCCCAGGCCGTCGCGAACCTCTCCGCCGCGGCAGCCTGGAAGAAGTCGCTGCACGAACTGGACCGGGCGGAACTCGAGTACGGCCGGATCCTGGGCCGGCACTGGCGCCGCCTCGACACCGACTTCGACGCCATCGCCCGGGCCCTCGCCACCGCCGACGAGGTGATGAAGGTGACCCCGCCGGAGGCACTGCCGGCCGTCATCGAACGGGTCAGTGCCGCCACCCCGAACAGCGCCATCATCCGGATCGTCAGCGAGGCCCACAAAGAGTTCGACCGGTGGACCGCGGCCCTGCGCCCGCCACCCGAACCCGCGCCCCGGCCGCAGCTCGCCGCCGGGCCGATCCACGACGCGGTCACCTGGCTGCGCGCCCACGTCGAACCGCTGACCGCCACGGCGGAGCTGGTGCAGGCGTACAGCGCGGCCACCGGGCGGGACTTCACCCTCGCCGAGTCGGCCGCCGTCGGGCTGCTGCGGGAGACCGCCGCCGACGCGGCCGCCGCCCTGTCCGCCAACGCCACCGAGTACTCCCGGGTGCTCGGAGACGTCTTCCAGGGCACCCAGACCGACGTGGAGGCGCTCGCCGCCGCGATGTCCTGGACCGCCGAGGCCCGGCGCATCCGGATCGGCGTCGACACCGCGTTCACCCCGGAGCAGGCCGCCGCCCTGTCCAAGTCCCGGCCCACCGACACGCTGCCGTCCCGGGTCGCCGAATGGCAGGCCGCCCGGGACTGGATCCTGCGTGCCTTCGCCCCGCGCCGGCACCCGTCGCTCACCGCCGCCCTGGACGACTACGAGCAGGCCCGCGAGCTGATCCGGGCCCTGATCGAGGACGGCAAGGGCCAGCAGGAGTGGTTCGAGTACCAGGCCGCCCGTACCGTCCTGGCCGAACACGGACTGGACGCCGTCGTCGACTTCTGCGCTCGCGAGGACCTGCCGGTCGAACAGCTCCTGCCGGTGCTCGGCCGGGCCCTCTTCCGATCCTGGGCGGACACCGTCATCCGCGAGGACGACCGGCTCCCACCGCTCGACGCCGCCGCCCGCGACCGTCTCGTCGAAGAGTTCCGCGTCTGGGACGAGCGACTGCAGCGAGCCGCCGTCGCGGACGTGATGAACGCCGTCGACGAACTCCAGCCGACCGGCGCCGCGGCCGGCGAGGCCGCCCTGCTGCGCACCTCCGCCGCCCAGACCGCCCGCCGCCTGCCGGTACGCGACCTGATCGGGCAGGCCCGCCACGCCACCCTCGCGGTCAAGCCCTGCCTGCTCACCGTGCCCGCCGACGCCAGCCGCCTGCTCCCCGCCGACCTGCTCTTCGACGTGGTGATCGTCGACGAGGCGTCCCGGGTGCCGATCCCGGACGCCGTCAGCTGCGTCTTCCGCGGCGCCTCGTTCATCGCCGTCGGCGACGACCGGCAGCTGACCGCCCTGCCCACACCCGGCGGCGGCCGCTCCATCCTCGACCTCGCCATCGGCTGCGCCGCGTTCGAGGTCCTCGACCTCGGCACCCACTACCGCAGCCGGCACGAGTCGCTGATCGCCTTCGCCAACCACACCTTCTACCAGGGGGCGCTCAACACCTTCCCGCCCGTCGGGCCGGCCGGGCCGGACACCGGCGTGCAGCTCTTCCCGGCCGTCGACGACAGCGGCGGCGCCGACGTGGCCGGGCTCGTCGCCGGACGGGTCGCGCACCACTTCGTCACCCGCCCCGAACTCAGCCTCGGCGTCGTCGCCTGCACCCCCGAACTCGCCGCCGAGATCGAGACCGCGGTCGCCGACATGGTGGTCCCACCCGAGGACGACCGGCTCCGCGGCTTCTTCGTCAAGGACCTCGACGCGGTACAGGGCGACGAACGCGACGTCGTCATCGTCGCCGTCGGCGCCGACCTGGGCGGGCTCGCCGGCCCGGACGGATGGCGACGGCTCAACGTGGCCACCACCCGGGCCGTCCGCCGGGTGGAGGTGGTCTCCGCGGTCCGGGCCCGCGACCTGGCCGACACCGAGGAACTGCGCCCGCTCGCCGCCTACCTCGACTACGCGACCCGCGGCGAGGCGGCCCTCGGCCTCGATGAACCGCAGCCCGGCGTGCAGACCCCGTTCGAGGACTCGGTCCGCGACGTGCTGCTGGCCTGGGGCTACCGGGTGCGCGCCCGGGTCGGAGCCGGCGCCTTCCGGATCGACCTGGCGGTCCGCCGCTCGCCCCGCCGCAACGCGCCGTTCGTCCTCGGCATCGAGTGCGACGGCACCACCTACGACTCGGCGCCCGCCGCCCGCGACCGTGACCGGCTCCGCGAACAGGTGCTGCACGACCACGGCTGGCGGCTGCACCGGATCTGGGGCACCGCCTGGCACCTCGACCGCGAACACGAGGAACAGCGCCTGCGCTCGGCCATCGAAGCGGCCCTCGCCGACCTGCCGCCGGAGGACCCGGCGCCCGAACTGACCGTCACGGTCGAAGGGGCGGAGGCCGCCGCGGGCGGCGGCGACATGTGGGCCGGGAAGCCCACACCGGCCACGGTCACTTCAGAGGGGTACGCCACACAGGCGGCCGACGCCGAGAAGGGCTTCGCCGAGGATCTCCCGATGGCCGGCACCGAGAAGGGCTTCGCCGAGGATCTCCCGATGGCCGGCGCCGAAAGGGGGTACGCCGAGGATCTCCCGATGGCCGGCGCCACCGAGGAGCCGGCATCAGCGGATCCGGACCGTACGACGGCCGAACCCGACTTCGGAACGGTCGCCGACGTCGACGCCGACATGCCCGCCGACATGGTCGCCACGGCCGAGGCCGAGGACGACGCGGTCGAAGCCGAGGTGGAGGACTTCGCCGACGAGGTGGCCGACACCGTGGCCGAGGCGATCGCCGAGGTCGAGGAGGACGCGGACGCCTACCTGGCCGGCATCGAGGACGTCGAGTACCACGCCGAGGAGTGGGAGGGCGTTCCCAGCGCCTGGCCCGGGGAGTTCGGGGCCGCCGTACCGGACCGGGGGCCGGCGTGGCCGATCTGGCCCGACGAGCCGTCCGAATCCGGCCCGCGCCTCGATTCCGACCTGGAGCCTCCCGTCACCGCCGCGGCCGCGTCCACCTCGCGGACGGCGCCGGTGGGCACCGCGGAGCAGGAGGAGGACGTTCCGGCGGCGTTCGACCGGGTCAGCCGGGACCACATGTGGCGCGTCCCGCCGGACCGGACCGCCGCGACGGCGGAGCCAGGCCGTCCGCACGCCACCACGGAACCCGATCTCGCGGCCGCTGCCCCGGAGGTGGTGCCGGGCGGTGCCGCCTCGGACCCGGGTCGCGAGGCCGCTGCCCCGGAGGCCGGTCCCGGGCCCGCCGAATCCGCCGGGCCGCGGGTCGCGCCGGCCGAATCCGCCGGGCCGCGGGTCGCGCCGGCCGAATCCGCCGAGCCGCAGGTCGCGCCGGCCGTGTTCGAGCGGGTCAGCCGTGGCGATCAGTCCTCGACGCTCTTCGCGCGTGGGGCCGAGGAGACGGGGCAGCCACGGGTCTCCCGGGCCGTCTTCGAACGGGTCGACCGCGCCGACGACCCCGCCGCGGCCGCGAAACTCTTCGAGCGCGGGGTCGAGAGCTCCGATGAGCCGCGCGTCTCACGCCCGGTCTTCGAGCGCGTCAGCCGGACCGGGTCGCCGGCCGGGCCGCAGGTCGCGCCGGCCGAGTCCGCCGGGCCGCAGGTCGCGCCGGCCGTGTTCGAGCGGGTCAGCCGTGGCGACGAGACGCCGTCCGGCCGGGCCGGGGAGGCGGCCTCCGGGTTCTTCGGGGGCGTCGGCCGGGCCGGGTCGGCCGGGGCGCGCGACTTCGAACGGGAGGCGGTTCCGGCCGTCTTCGAGCGCGTCAGCCGGATCCAGGAGACCGTGGTCGCCGCCGGTGAGGACGGGGTGGTCGTCGAGCGCGTCACCCGTACCGAAATGCTGGAGGAGGCCGGGACGAACGTCGCTCCCGCCGTCTTCGAGAGGGTGAGCCGGGAGGACCCGGCCCGGACCGCCGTGGCCGCCGGCGCCGAACCGCCGGAGCCGGAGAACCGGCCGGCCGCGGAGGTCCGGAGCACCGGAGGGCCGCCCGCCGCCGATCCGGTGTTCGTGTCCGCGTCGAAGGCCCGGGAGGCCGCCGGGACGGAGACGGGCGAGCCCTCCCCGGAGACCGCCGAACCGTGGACGGCCGGGCACGCCGAGGGCGGCACGTTCGCCCAGGGCATCGCGGAGGCCGAAGCGGCACGGGCCGGCGAGCTGGCGGACCTCGAAGCCGGCGCACGGCTGGAGGAGATCGTGCTGGCTCAGGAGATCGCGCGAGCCGAGGCGGCGGCACGGTCCCGGCAGGCCGACCAGGCGCGGGAGCTGACCCAGGCGCAGGCCGTCGCCGAGGCTCAGGCGATCGCCGAAGCACGTGAGGCGGAGACCCGGAGGATGGCCGAAGCCGCGGCGGAACGGCTGCGGCGGGCCCGGGCCGAGGAACGCGCGCGACGGGAGCGGCCGGAACCCGCCGCCGGGGCGAAGAAGTCCGCCACCGGGGCGAAGAAGCCGGCCAAGGCCACCAAACCGGCCCGGACCTCGCCGCCGGTCAAGACGATGCCCGGCAAGGGAACCCCGGCCGAGGCGGCCCCCACCAGGAGCGCGCCGTCGGAGGCCACGGCCAGGCAGGCCACCTCCGGAAGCGGAACATCCCGGGACACGGCCGCGAAGGCCGCGGCGGGGCACGGGCTGGAGGAGTGGGCGCAGCCGTACCGGAAGGCGGAGCTGGCCCCGCTCCCGGCCGGAGCGAGCCTCGCCGATGCCGGGACCCGCGCCCGGATCGTCGACGCCGTCCGCCGGATCGCCGAGGTGGAAGGGCCGGTCCACATCACGGTCGCGCTCCAGCGGATGCGGGACGAGTGGGCGCTGACCCGGATCACCAAGCAGGCGCGGGCCGCCGTGGACGCGGCCATCGCCGAATCCGGGGTGGTCCAGGACGGGGAGTTCCTCAGCGACCCGGAGCAGTTGGCGCCGGTGGTGCGGTTGCGTGCCGAAGGGGTGGCGCGCAAGGCCGGGCAGATCGCCGACTCGGAGCTGCGGATCGCCCTGGAGCACCTGGTCGTCGACGCGGGCGCGATCGACGTGGACGGACTTCTCACGGCCGTCGGGCGGCTCTACGGGTGGGCGTCCCGCCGCCCGCCGGAGGTGGACGCCCGGCTCACCACGCTGATCGCCGACCTGGTCACCGCCGGGCGGCTGCTGCGCCGGGAGGACGGGCTCAGCGCCGCCCACGATCTGCCGGATCCCCTGTCACTGCCGCGGCACGACGCCGCGCCGACGCGTTCCAGCCGCCGCCGGTCGCGCACCGGAGGGTGATTTCCGGGCGTACGGCCGGTGGTTCCGGCCGTACGCCCGGCCGCCACCGTACCGTCGGCCACGGTTCATCCGTCCTCTCTAAGGTCCGGCCACATGCGAAAGATCATCCAGAGTGGATCGCTGGCGCTGATGCTGACCGTGACGCTGGCCGGCGCCGCGCACGCCGGTAGGCCCGCCGAGGTCACCGTCCCGACCCTGACCGGGTTCGCCTCGCTGCCCGCCGCCACGTTCGTGCCGGGCAGCGAACCGTCCGGCGGCCTGGTCACCGGCAACACCAACGGGCACGCCGTACCCTTCGCCGACCAGCCGGTCCAGGGTTTCTCCGGGATCGCGGACAACGGCGACGGCACCTTCGACGTGCTGTCCGACAACGGCTACGGCAACCAGGCCAACTCGGCCGACTTCCTGCTCCGTGTCCACCGGCTCGCGCCGTCGTTCGCCACGAAGACGGTCGACGTGGTCGGCGGCCTCCACCTGACCGACCCGAACAGGCTGGTGCCGTGGAAGCTGACCCGCGAGGACCGGGTCCTCACGGGGGCCGACTTCGACGTCGAGTCGATCGTCAAGGACGCGTCCGGCGGTTACTGGATCGGTGACGAGTTCGGCCCGTACCTGCTGCACTTCGATCACGCCGGCCGGCTCCTGGCCGCCCCGGTCCCGCTGGACGGGGTGACCGCCCCGGAGACCGCGGCCCGGACCGGCGCCACCGCCACCCTGGGCGGCAGCAAGGGCTTCGAGGGACTGGCCGCCGCGCCCGGCGGACGCCACCTCTACGCGCTCCTGGAGGGCACGGTCACCGGTGACACCCCCGGCGACCTGCGGCTCAACGAGTTCGACACCCGTACCGGGAAATACACCGGCAAGACCTACGTCTACCGGCTCGGCGCGCCCAACCTCGCCATCGGCGACGCCGTCGCGATCGACCGGAACCGGTTCCTGATCATCGAGCGGGACGGCGGCCAGGGCCCCACGGCCGTCGTCAAGCGGCTCTACGTCGCCGACAAGCGGGACCGGGACTCCGACGGCCGCCTCGACAAGACCCTGCTCGCCGACCTGATGAACATCGCCGACCCGCGGCGGCTGGCCGGCCCCGGCGAGAGGTTCACGTTCCCGTTCCAGACCATCGAGGACGTGGTCATCCTGGACGAGAAGACGGTCGCCGTATTGAACGACAACAACTTCCCCTTCTCCAGCGGGCGGACCGCCGGAGTGGCCGACAACAATGAGTGGATCACCATTGCGCTGCCCTCGTCGCTGCATCCGGACAAGCGCATCTTTCCAGCTCACGGCCGGTAGCTAAACGGATTGTGAACGAATAGGAAACGAGCGGCCGCGCCGTCACGGAATTGCGGTAATGGCTTACCGTGACGGCGTGCCCGCGTTTATCGAGGCGATGTTCCGGAACGACACACCGGCACGCCTGAGATGGTGGACCGCGTCCGCGGTGTGCGCCGCCGTCGCGCTGCTGCTCTCCGTCAGCCTGGTGATGGCGAAGGTGCGCGGCCAGATCGAGGTGATCGGACGGGAAGCCGCCCCGCAAGCCGCCGGCGCCGCCGACCTCTACTTCGCCCTCAGCGACCTGGACGCCCAGGTCACCCGCATCCTCCTGGCCGGCGACAGCGACGAGCTGGCCGGCAGCCGGATCGACGCGCTCGGCACCTACCGCAACCGCGGCTACCAGGTGGACCAGGACCTGCAGCGGTCGCTCACCACCGGCGCCGGGCAGGCCGAGCGGGCGATCGTGCTCGACCTGATGGACGGGCTCGCCGTCTACCGGCAGCGGGTCGGGCAGGCGATCGCCGCCCAGGCCGCCGCACCGTCCACCGGCGCCGGACGGCTCGCCCCGGACGCCCTCGGCTACTACACCCAGGCCACGAACCTGCTGCATCTGCGCCTGCTCCCGGCCGCTCAACGGTTGCGGGAGGCGGGCACGGAGCGGCTCGACGACGCGTACGCCGCGAAGAGCGCCACCGAAGGCACCGGAGTGACCCTCGTCCTGCTGTTCGGCGGCGCGCTCCTCGCGCTGCTCCTCGGCCTCCAGATCTGGCTGGCCCGCCGCTTCCACCGCACGTGGAACCCGCCGCTCGCCGTCGCCACCGCCCTCGGCGCGATCCTGGCGCTCGCCGCGATCGTGGTCCTCCAGGCCCAGTCCGGGCGGCTCGCCGACGGCCGGGACCGCGGACTCGGGCCCTACCTCGCCCTGTCCGAGTTGCGGGCCCTCGGCTACGACGCCGCCGCCGACACCGGCCGCTATGTGGTGAGCGCCAACCTGGCCTACTACCGCGACGACTTCGACGGCAAGGCGGCCTGCCTGACCGGCGGCGCCGGGTGCGCGTCCCCGGAACTCTCCCCGGCCACCTGGGACCTGGAGTCCCCCGCAACGACCGTCTCCACCGCCGCCTCGGCCCGCGGTGGCCTGGCCCGCCTGGCCGGAAGCGAGACGGTCGACCGGTGGAACGCCTACCGGGCCGGCCACGAACGCATCCTCACCCTGTCCGACGACGGTCGCACGGCCGAGGCGGTGCGGCTGCTCACCGGCATCCGGCGGGGCGACGCGGCCTTCGACTTCGCCTACTTCGACGCGTCGCTGGCCGCCGTCACCGGCACGCGCGAGCGGGAGTTCGACCGCGCGCTCCGCTCCGCGGAACAGACCATGACCGGCTGGGTGGTCCTGCCCGTCGCCGTGCTCACGCTCGTCGCTCTTCTGATTCCGTACGGGGTACGCCGCCGATTGGCCGAGTACCGATGACCCGCCCGAACCCCGCCGAGCCGTCGCGCCGGCGGACGGGCGCGAATGAGGGGACGAGACGGATGAGGACGCCGGTACTCGCGGTGGTGGGACTTCTCGCGCTGGCCGGATGTGAGGCGCCCGCCGCCCCGGCCGCGCCGCCGTTCTCCTGCGCCACCGGCACCGCGGCCGGGCAGGGGTCGTCGGCGCAGACCAACGCGGTCAACGCCTGGATCAAGGCCTACCAGATCGCCTGCCCCGGTGCCTCGATCGAGTACGCCGGTTCCGGTTCCGGCGCCGGGGTGCGGGCGTTCCTCGACGGGACGGGCGACTTCGCCGGGACGGACACCCCGCTGTCCGGTACCGACCGGAGCCTGGCCGGCAAGCGGTGCGGGAGCGGCCCGGCCGTACATCTGCCGTTGGTCGTCGGGCCGATCGCGCTGGCCTACAACGTGGCCGGTGTCGGTGACCTGCGGCTGGCCCCGGCGACCATCGCGAAGATCTTCGGCGGCCGGATCACCGTCTGGAACGATCCGGCCATCACCGCCGACAACCCCGGCGCCGCCCTGCCCGCGACGAGGATCCGGGTCGTCCACCGGTCGGACGGCTCCGGCACCACCGGCAATCTGCTGCGCTATCTGGCGGCGGCCGCCCCCGGCGACTGGCCGCACGGCGGCGGCAGCGACTGGCCGGTTCCCGGCGGATCCGGTCAGCGAGGCAGTCACCGGGTGGCCGCCGCGATCGCCCGCACCGACGGCGCCATCGGGTATGTCGAGTACTCCTACGCCCGGGTCGACTCGCTCGCCACCGTCCAGGTGGGTACGCCCGACGGGCGGTTCACCGGCCCGTCCGACCACGCCGCCGGGCTCACGGTGGCCGCTGCCCGGGTCACCGGCGCCGACGGTGACCTGCGGTTGGAGATCGACCACGCGGCCGCGTCCGGTGGCGCCTA
The DNA here is from genome assembly GCF_040656595.1 of Actinoplanes sp. NPDC049802. Taxonomy (NCBI): domain Bacteria; kingdom Bacillati; phylum Actinomycetota; class Actinomycetes; order Micromonosporales; family Micromonosporaceae; genus Actinoplanes; species Actinoplanes sp. NPDC049802. The sequence continues at coordinate 30,738 of NZ_JBFAMR010000002.1, read as the reverse complement.
CCCCATCGTGTCGGTCACCTACGAGCTGGTGTGCCGCGGCTCGGTGGGGGAGACGGCCCACAGCTTCCTCGCCTACGCGGCCAGCGAGCCCGGCCAGGCCGTGGCCGAACAGGCCGGCTTCACTCCGCTACCCGCCGCCCTCCGCGACCAGGTAGCCGAAACCATCGCCACCCTCCGCTGACCACCGCCAGGTAAGTGCTCCCACCCACGGAACGGCCCACCCTTACCCCTACGGCGGTGCACTCGACGTCCCCGCAAAAAGCCGCCGGTGTCGAGGCAAGTGATTTTTCGCCGCCAGCGGGGTGTGCTGGCGGCGGGAAATCACCTGCCTCGACACCGGTGAACGAGGCTTTTTGCCGCGAAGCGAAGCGAAGCCAGCCAGCCAGCACAGAGCGGATCCCGGGTGGCCGGGGGCGAAGGGGAAGGAGGCCACCCGGGAACGCGCGTCAGGGGCGGGGATTGCCGTAGTAGGCGCCCGGGCCGTGCTTGCGCTTGAAGTGGCGCTCCTGCAGGTGGGGCGGGGTGGAGGCGTTCGGGTTGAGGGCCAGCGTCTTGATGGCCATCTCGGCGACGGCCTCGAGGATGATGCCGTGCTCGACCGACTTCTTCGGGGTGGCGCCCCACGTGAACGGGCCGTGGTTGGCGACCAGCGCGGCCGGCATGCCGGCGGCGGCTTCGTCGTCGCCGATGCGCTCGACGATGACGCGGCCGGTGTTCAGCTCGTAGTCGGTGGCGCACTCCTCGGGGGTGAGGCCGCGGGTGACCGGGACCGGGCCGTCGAAGGTGTCGGCGTGTGTCGTGCCGAGGATCGGGACGTCCCGGTTGGCCTGGGCGAAGGCGACCGCGTTCGTCGAGTGGGTGTGCGTGACGCCGCCGATGGACGGCCAGGCCAGGTAGAAGGCGCGGTGGCTCTCGCTGTCGACGGACGGGCGCAGGTCGCCCTCGATGACCTTGCCGGTCTCCAGATCGACGGGGACCATGTCGTCCTCGGTGAGATCCGAGTACGCCACACCGGACGGCTTGATCAGGTAGTAGCCGCCGTCGCGGTCGATGCCGCTGACGTTGCCCCAGGTCAGCTGGGCGAGCCCGGCTGCGGGGATCATCTGGTTGGCCAGCAGAACGGCCCGGCGCAGGTCCGGTGAACCGTAAGTCACGTCGTCTTCTCCTCGACCGCCTTTGTTAGCGCTAACGATAGAGATCTTGGCCGGGAAGACACAAGTCTGAAACGCCGCGGATGTTAGCGACCACAGAAGGGGCCGGCTCAACTGCCGCGGATCTTGCCGGCCGAGGGCGACTCGAAGCGGCGCGGAACATTCGCCGCCGGTGGGCGCGGCTGCGGGACCCGGGTGGAGGCGGCGGGGGCCGACGGCGCGCGCCAGGTGAACCGCACCCCGTCGAGGACGATGGTCTCGCCGGCCGCGCAGAGGCCGGACTTCCGCTCGCCCTCGGTGCTGCCGCGACCGTAGACGATCATCAGGTGGGTCTCGGCCGCCGGGCTGCCGGCGGTGGTGTGCACGGCCCAGACCTCACCGTAGCCGCGCAGGCCGGTCCCGCCCGCGGTCAGCAGCGACGCCCGCCCCCGCAGCGGCACGGCCGTCTCCCGGCCGGTGACGTCACGGATGTGCAGGGTGCCGGAGAGCCGGGGCACCCTGCGCCGGAACCATCCCGCCCCGGAGACCACCGGTCACCGTCCGCCGGGGACGGCGGGAAGCGCTGTGTCGTCGTTGAGCACCCCTCGGACTGTAGTGCTCCGTGGCCACAGCGCAACCGTCCGTCACCCGAGGGGGGTCGCCACGCTGGCCCGGGGGATGAGGCGCGGCGCCACCACCACGTCGTCCGGCGGCGCCTCGCCGTCCGGCAGGCCCAGGTGGCGCAGCAGCAGGGCGAGCGCGCGCCGGCCGAGCTCGGCGAAATCCTGATGGACCGTGGTGAGCGGTGGCAGGAAATATCCCGAGTCGGGCATGTCGTCGAAACCGACCACACTCACCTGCTCGGGCACCTTGCGGCCGGACTCGTGCATGGCGCGCAGCACGCCGAGCGCGATCCGGTCGTTGGCGCAGAACACCGCGGTCACCGCCGGGTCGGCGGCCAGCCGGCGCCCCTGCTCGTATCCGGCGGCGGCGTCCCACCAGCCGGCGGTCACCGGGGGCACGACGGCGCCCGCCGCGTAGAGGGTCTCGCGCCAGCCGTCCACACGCGCCTGCGCCTCCGGCCAGTCGAGCGGGCCGGCGACGTGATGCACCGTGGGGTGCCCGAGATCGAGCAGGTGCCGGGTGGCCAGGCGGGCGCCGGCGGCGTTGTCCACCCGTACGGTCGGGAAGCCCGCCTGCCTGTCCCCGCCCACCGCGACGCACGCCATCCCGGCCGGGGCGTGGGTGAGCGCCGTGGTGACGGCCGGCTTCGGGGCGATCGCGATGATCCCGTCGACGCCGTGCTGGACGAGCCGGTCGACGGCCTCCAGGACGGGCCGGTGCGACAGGTCCCGGACGGTGGCGACGCTGACCAGGTAGCCGGCGGCACGGGCGGCGCTCTCGATGCCGTACAGCATGGACTCGGGCCCGAACAGGGTGGTCTCGAAGCCGACGATGCCCAGGGTGTGCGACTCCCGGGTGGCCAGTGTGCGCGCGGCCAGGTTCCGCCGGTAGTTGAGCGATCTCATCGCCGCGAGGACGCGTTCCCTGGTCTCGGCCCGGACGTTGGGGTGCTCGTTGATGACCCGCGAGACGGTCTGGTGCGAGACACCGGCCAGTTTGGCCACATCACGCATGACGCTCCCGCGCTCCTTGGCCGATCTCGGCCGGGAGGCGGGTACGGGCAGGTCAGCGGCGGATTCGGGGGCTCCCGGCGCCGGCTCAGTTGTCGCCATTGGATGATTCCTAGCAGCTTGTGTCCGATCACCGGCGGTGACGTGGGCGTTCTTGCAACCTTTACGAAACAGCGATCCCGATCTCTTGACGAGCGCGTTGAGAACGGTAACACTCCTGAAACGCAAGCTGTGATGGCGATCGCAACACACCGCGATCTTCGCGGCCAGGAGTGCGTGCGCTTCAGCCGCTACTTATTTGTGAACGGTAACAGTTTCGGGAGGTTATGGTGCGCAGGAACTACGCGGCCGCAGTGCTCGGTGGGCTCATGCTGGTGTCCTCGCTCGCCGGTTGCGGCGACAGTGGAAGCAGCGGCTCCGAGGGCGGCGACGACAAGCTGGTTCTCGGTTTCTCCCAGGTGGGTGCCGAGAGTGGCTGGCGTACCGCGAACACCAAGTCGATCCAGGACTCGGCCGCGGCCGCCGGGATCGAGCTGAAGTTCTCCGACGCGCAGGGTAAGCAGGAGAACCAGATCTCCGCTATCCGTAGCTTCATCACGCAGAAGGTCGATGTCATCGCCTTCTCGCCGGTGGTCACCTCCGGCTGGGACGCGGTGCTCAAGGAGGCCAAGGACGCCGGCATCCCGGTCATCCTGACCGACCGCGCCGTCGACTCGCAGGACACCTCGCTGTACGCGTCGTTCATCGGCTCGGACTTCGTCGAGGAGGGCAAGAAGGCCGGCGAGTGGCTGGTCGCCGAGACCAAGGGCAAGACCGAGCCGGTCAACATCGTGGAGCTGCAGGGCACCACCGGTTCCGCCCCGGCCCTGGACCGGCAGAAGGGCTTCGCCGAGGTCATCGCGGCGAACCCGAACCTGAAGATCGTCAAGTCCCAGACCGGTGACTTCAAGCGGGCCGACGGCAAGACGGTCATGGAGACCTTCCTGCAGTCCGTCCCGGACATCGACGTGCTTTACGCTCACAACGACGACATGGGTCTCGGCGCCATCGAGGCGATCGAGGCCGCCGGCAAGAAGCCCGGCACCGATATCAAGATCATCACTGTGGACGCCGTCAAGGACGGTATGACCGCCCTGGCCGATGGCAAGATCAACTTCATCGTCGAGTGCAGCCCGCTCCTCGGCCCGCAGCTGATGGAGCTGGCCCAGAAGGTCGACAAGGGCGAGACGGTGGAGAAGCGGGTTCTCACCAAGGAGACCACCTTCACCCAGGAGCAGGCCAAGACCGAGCTCCCCAACCGCCAGTACTGATTGATCTGCTCGCGGGCCGCCCCGGCCGGCACCGGCCGGGGCGCCTGCGGCGCTCGAAACGGAGCACTCAATGGGCGAGCAGTCCCCGGTCCTCGAGATGACCGGGATCAGAAAAGTCTTTCCCGGCGTCGTCGCCCTCGACGGCGTCGATTTCCGCATGTTCCCGGGTGAGATCCACGCCCTCATGGGCGAGAACGGCGCCGGCAAGTCCACCCTGATCAAGGTCCTGACCGGCGTCTACACCATCGACGGCGGCGAGATCAAGCTCGGTGGCGCCCCGGTGAGCATCGCCGGGCCGCTGCAGGCCCAGCAGGCCGGCGTCAGCACGGTCTACCAGGAGGTCAACCTCTGCACCAACCTCTCGGTGGCGGAGAACATCTTCATCGGCCGTGAGCCGCGTAAGTTCGGCAAGATCCAATGGGGCAAGATGCGGCGCCGTGCCGCGGAGCTGCTCGCCCGGCTCGACCTCGACCTCGACGTGTCGGCGCCGCTCAGCACCTACTCGCTGGCGATCCAGCAGATGGTGGCGATCGCGCGCGCGGTCGACGTCGAGGCACGGGTGCTGATCCTCGACGAGCCCACCTCCAGCCTGGACGCCTCCGAGGTGGAGCAACTCTTCCGGGTCATGCGCCGGCTCAAGGAGAACGGCACCGCGATCCTGTTCGTGTCGCACTTCCTGGACCAGATCTTCGAGATCTCCGACCGGCTCACCGTGCTGCGCAACGGCCAGCTGATCGGCGAGTACCGGGTCGAGGAGCTGACCCAGGTCCAGCTCGTCGAGAAGATGATCGGCAAGGAGCTCGCGACGCTGGAGAGCCTGGAGGACAAGGCACAGCGCAACCGCGAGCGCGCGGCCGAAGCCAAGCCCGTCCTGGAGGCCAAGGGCCTGGGCCGGACCGGCGCCATCTCCCCGTACGACCTGACGATCAACGAGGGCGAGGTCGTCGGGCTGGCCGGTCTGCTCGGCTCCGGGCGTACCGAGCTGGCCCGTCTGCTGTTCGGCGCGGACAAGGCCGACCAGGGCGACCTGCGGGTGGCCGGCAAGCCGGTGACCCTGCGCAGCCCGCAGGTCGCGATGAGGCACGGGATCGCCTTCTCCTCGGAGAACCGGCGCACCGAAGGCATCATCGGCGAGCTCAGCGTCCGGGAGAACATCATCCTGGCCTTGCAGGCGGCCCGGGGCTGGACCCGGCCGATCCCGCGCAAGAAGCAGGACGAGATCGTCGACAAGTACATCAAGGCCCTGCAGATCCGGCCCGCCGACCCGGAGCGCCCGGTGCGCAACCTCAGCGGCGGCAACCAGCAGAAGGTGCTGCTGGCCCGGTGGCTGATCACCGAGCCCAAGCTTCTGATCATCGACGAGCCGACCCGTGGCATCGACGTCGGCGCCAAGGCGGAGATCCAGAAGCTGGTCGCCGAGCTGTCCGACGGCGGCATGGCGGTGCTCTTCGTCAGCGCCGAGCTGGAGGAGGTCCTCCGGCTCAGCCACAAGATCGCCGTGCTGCGTGACCGGCGGCTCGTCGAGGAGCTGGAGAACACCGCCGGAGTGGACGCCGACCGCATCATGCAGACCATCGCCAGCGGAGCTACCTCATGACCAGCATTCTCAAGAACCGGTTGTTCTGGCCCGCGGCGATCCTGGTGGTGCTGCTGGTCATCAACATGTTCACCTCACAGCAGTTCATCACCGTTCAGGACGGGCACCTGTTCGGCACGTTCATCGACATCCTGCGGGGCAGCGCGCCGCTGATCCTGGTGGCCCTCGGCATGACGCTGGTCATCGCCACCGGTGGCATCGACCTGTCGGTCGGCTCGGTGATGGCCATCTCCGGAGCCGTGGCGTGTCTGCTGATCAGCGACGCCGACGACCAGAACAGCCTCGGTACGGTCCTGCTCGCCATCGTGATCGCGATCGCCGTGTCGATGGCCCTGGGCGTGTGGAACGGCACGCTCGTCGCCGTCGTCGGTATCCAGCCGATCATCGCCACCCTGATCCTCATGGTGGCCGGCCGCGGTGTGGCCCAGCTGATCACCGACGGTCAGATCATCAACGTGCGGTCCGACCCGTACAACGAGATGGCCTCGGGCTTCCTGCTGGCCATGCCGGTGGCGTTCCTGATCGCGGTGGCCGCCGTGGCGCTGACCCTGGCGCTGACCCGGCGCACCGCGCTGGGCCTGCTGCTGGAGTCGGTCGGCGGCAGCCCGACGGCGAGCCGGCTGGCCGGCATCGGCGCCCGGCGGATCACCATCATGGTGTACGCCGTGGCGGGCGGCTTCGCCGGTCTGGCCGGCCTCATCTACAGCGCCGACATCAACAGCGCGGACAGCATCTCGGCCGGCAACCTGATCGAGCTGGACGCCATCCTGGCCGTGGTCATCGGCGGCACCGCGCTGACCGGCGGCCGGTTCTCCATCCTCGGCACGGTTCTCGGCGCGGTCCTCATCCAGACGCTGCGGGTGACCGTGGTGGCGCTCGACATCCCGGCCGAGGCCAACCTGCTGTTCAAGTCCGTCGTCGTGGTGGCGCTCTGCCTGTCGCAGTCCCCGGACTTCCGGGCGAAGGTGTTCGGGCGCTTCAAGGCACGTCCCGCCGTTCGAGCGGAGGTTACGGCATGACCGACTGCACCGAGCGGCACTCGGCGGAAGCGTTCAACGGCCTCGCTGGCGAGGGCCGGGAGGGCATGCCCAAGGAGGGCACAGCATGACCACCGTCGACATGACTCCTACCACCAAGGGGACGCCCACCAACCGGCGTTACCGGGGGTACCGGGGGAACACGAAGTACCTGCCGATCATCGCGACGCTGTCGCTGCTGGCGATCATGTACACCAGCGGCGTGGTCAACTACGAGAACTTCGGCGACCCGAGCGTCTTCGTCAACCTGTTCCGTGACAACGCCGTGCTGCTGGTGGTCGCGGTCGGGATGACGTTCGTGATCCTCACCGGTGGCATCGACCTGTCGGTCGGCGCGGTCATCTCGCTGACCACCGTGCTGACGGCGACCATGCTGAAGGCCGGCTGGGCTCCGCAGGTGGTGCTCCCGGCGGTTCTGCTCCTCGGCGCCCTGATCGGCGCCGGGCAGGGCGCGGTCATCCACTTCTTCAAGGTGGAGCCGTTCATCGCCACCCTGGCCGGGCTGTTCCTGGCCCGGGGTGCGGCGCTGACCATCAACGAGGAGTCGATCCCGATCCGCGACGACATGTGGCGGGCGATGTCGGATTACCGGATCGTGCTCGCCGAGGGTGTCGTCACCAAGCCGATCGCGGTCGTCGCGCTGCTGTCGGTGTTGATCGCGGCGGTGACGCTGGCCTGGACCCGGTTCGGCCGCAACGTCTACGCGATCGGTGGCAACGCGGATTCGGCTCTGCTCATGGGTCTGCCGGTGGGCCGTACGAAGATCGCCGTCTACACCCTGAGCGGTTTCACGGCGGCTCTCGGCGGTGTGCTGTTCAGCATCAACTCCACCTCCGGCTGGGCCCTGCAGGGCAACGGCCTGGAGCTGGACGCGATCGCGGCGTGCGTCATCGGCGGTGTGCTGCTGACCGGCGGCCAGGGCTACATCTGGGGCACGCTGCTCGGCGTGCTGGTCACCGGCCTCATCCAGACGATCATCAACTTCCAGGGTGACCTCAACTCGGCCTGGACCCGGATCATCGTCGGCGTCCTGCTCTTCGCCTTCATCGTGCTGCAGCGCATCGTCACGAGAAAGGCGAAATGAACCACATGAACAGTGAAACGTGCGAGAAGGGCGTCAAATGAGCAACGGTGAAATCTGGTTCCTCACCGGTAGCCAGGGGCTGTACGGGCCGGAGACTCTGGAGCAGGTCGCGTCCCAGTCCCGGGAGATCGCCGCGAAGCTGGACGCCCAGCTCGACGCCGACGTCGTCTGGCAGCCGGTGCTCACCAGCCCGGAGCAGATCCTGGACGTCTGCCGGCGGGCGTCTTCGACGCCCGGTGTGCTGGGCGTGATCACGTGGATGCACACGTTCTCCCCGGCGAAGATGTGGATCGCCGGTCTGGACGCGCTGCGTGCCCCGCTGCTGCACCTGCACACGCAGCACAACGTCGAGCTGCCGTGGTCCGAGATCGACATGGACTTCATGAACCTCAACCAGGCCGCCCACGGCGACCGGGAGTTCGGGTTCATCGAGGCCCGGCTCGGGGTGCCGCGCAAGACGGTGGCCGGTCACGTCAGCAACCCGGCCGTGGTCGCCCGGATCGCCACCTGGGTGAAGGCGGCCCGCGGCTACTCGGCGATGCGCAACCTCAAGCTGGCCCGTTTCGGCGACAACATGCGCGACGTGGCGGTGACCGAGGGCGACAAGGTCGAGGCGCAGCTGCGGTTCGGCGTCTCGGTCAACACGTACGGGGTGAACGACCTGGTAGCCGTCGTGGACCAGGTGCTCGACTCGGAGATCGACAAGCTGGTCGAGGAGTACAAGGACACCTACGAGGTGGCCCCGGAGCTGCTCGGGGACCGGCTCGACTCGCTGCGCTACGGCGCCCGGATCGAGCTGGGCCTGCGGCAGTTCCTGACCGAGGGCGGCTTCAAGGCGTTCACCTCGAACTTCGAGGACCTCGGCGGGCTGCGCCAGCTGCCCGGCCTCGCGGTCCAGCGGCTGATGGCCGACGGGTACGGGTTCGGCGGCGAGGGCGACTGGAAGACGTCGGTCCTGGTGCACACGCTCAAGGCGATGGCCCCGGGCGGCGGCACCTCCTTCATGGAGGACTACACCTATGACCTGACGCCGGGCAACGAGGTCATCCTCGGCGCCCACATGCTGGAGGTGTGCCCGACGATCGCGTCCGGCACCCCGAAGCTGGAGATCCACCCGCTCGGCATCGGCGGCCGGGAGGACCCGGTCCGTCTGGTCTTCGACGCGGCGCCCGGCCGGGCCGTGGTGCTCGGGCTGGCCGATCTGGGCGAGCGGTTCCGTCTGGTGGCCAACGAGATCGAGGTGGTTCCGCCGACCGCGCCGCTGCCGAAGCTGCCGGTCGCCCGGGCGGTCTGGAAGCCGGCCCCGTCGCTGTCCACGTCGGCCGAGTGCTGGCTGACCGCGGGCGGCCCGCACCACACCGTGCTGTCGTCGGCGGTGGGCGCGGAGGAGCTGGCCGACCTGGCCGAGATGGTGGGCACCGAGCTGCTGGTGATCGACGAGTCGACCACCACCCGCTCGTTCGCCAAGGAGGTGCGCTGGAACCAGGCGTACCACCGCCTGGCCCGGGGTTTCCGCTGACGTCGCGGTGATCGAGGCGGCTCAGGCCGCCTCGATCATGATCCAGTCGAGGTCGCCGGCGTAGTAGTCGCAGCCGACCTCGATCTGGTCGCAGTCCAGTTTGCCGCCGATGGTGACCGGCCACGTGTTGGCGATGGAGCCGGTCCATCCGGCCCGGGCCGCCACCTCCTGCCCGTCGATGAGCAGCGCCACCCCGTCCCGGATCCGCAGGCAGCGCACGATGTGCCAGTCGCCGTCGTTGATCCGGTACGGCGACCACAGCTCGATGGTCCCCGTCGAGCCCCGGTACGTGCAGGTCGGCCGCCCGCTCGGGATCTGCATCTTGAAGCTCCCGCCGGGCACGGTGGCCTGGCCCTTCTGGATGATGTTGCCGAACTTGTGGGTGGTCCTGAGGCGTACCGTGACGGCGAAGTCGCGGGTGCCGGGGTCCAGGTCCGCGTGGTCGGCGACGCTGACCAGATGGCCGGGCCGGGCGGGCGGGGTGTCCGGTTCCCGCCGTTCGAACCGGTAGCCGCGGCCGGACCCGGTGGCCAGACCTGTGCCGACGTCCGGTCCGATCCGCCCGTGATGGCCGCGCCCGGTGGTGTCGACCATCCAGCGGGTCCCGCGGCTCTCGTCCATGGACCAGACTGCCATCTCGTACCCGCCGGCCGCTTCGGCGGATCCGGGGAGAGCGGTGAACATGCAGGTCAGTGCGGCCGTGACGGCCCATGCGCGGCGGTGTCCCAAGGTTTGTCCTCACGGCGTCGAGGGTGTGATTGGTTTGATCCTAATGCGACGGATGTCCAGATCGCCGGAGATTTGCGAAGTGGCCCTCGCGAACCTCGAGTTCAGCTTGGTAGCATCCGCCGATCATGGCCGGGAGCCGTCGCTGTGAACCCCCCGGACCCACCCCTGCAGAGAAGGATCGTGTCGAAGTGCTGCTCAATGGGACTAACGGTGAGACCTCGGAGCATGCGGTGATCGCCCCGAGCCCCGGCCTGCCGAACCAGGCCCTCCAGGTGCTGGCCCTCGCCCAGCGCACGGCCGAGGAACACGTCGCGAGCGCCCAGCACCACGCGGACAAGATCCGTACGGACGCGCTGGCCGCCGCCGAGCAGATCGCCCGCGACGCCCAGGCCCACGCCAACAACGTGCGCCGCGAGGCCGACCGGGTGCTGGCCGAGGCCCGCGCCGGCGCCGAGCAGATGGCCCGGGACGCTCAGGCCCGCGCCGAGGAGGCCCGGCGCACCGCCGAGAAGATCGTCGCGGACGCCCGCAACCGGGCCGAGACGATCAACGCCGACGCGATCGCCGGCGCCGAGCAGCTCAAGCATCAGGCCCAGCAGCGCTACGACGACGTGGTCGGCAGCCTGGGCGCCAAGCGGGAGGCCCTGCAGCAGCAGATCGAGGCGCTGGAGCAGTTCGACCGTGAGTACCGTGGCCGGCTCACCGCCTTCATGCAGAGCCAGCTGCGGGCCCTGTGGGTGGACGCGCCGCAGATGAGCGAGTACGTCGAGGAGGAGCCGGTCGCCGAGGTCCTCGAAGCCGGCCCCGCCCAGGCCCGGCACGCGCACGGCGAGGCCGCGGACGACGACCAGGACGACGAGGACGACGACGACCGCTGACCCGTCAGCCGCCGTGGACGAGATTCCCGTCGACGAAGGTCATCGCGACCCGGGCGCCGGCGATCTCGTCCGGCGGCGCGGCGAACGGGTCCCGGTCCAGGACCACCAGGTCGGCACGGTTGCCGGGACGGACCGTTCCGGTGTCGTCGAGCCGGTTCACGTACGCCGAGCCGGCCGTGTAGGCGGCCAGCGCGCCTGCCAGGTCCAGCCGCTGCGCCGGCAGGAACGGCCCGAGGTCGCTGCCCTGGTGGATCCGGTTCACCGCGACGTGGATCGCCTGCAACGGGTCGGGCGTGCTGACCGGCCAGTCGCTGCCGCACGCCAGATGCGCCCCGGCCCGCCACAGGTCGCCGAACGGGTACTGCCGGTCCACCAGCGCCGGGTCCAGGAACGGGATGGTCAGGTCGTCCATCTGCGGCTCGTGCGACGCCCAGTAGGCCTGCAGGTTGGCCGTCGCGCCCAGCGCCCGGAACCGTCCGACGTCGTCCGGGTGCACCACCTGGAGGTGGGCCAGATGCGGCCGGGTGTCGCGGAAACCGTTCGCCGCCCGGGCCGCGGCCACCGCGTCCAGCGCGTCGCGTACCGCCCGGTCGCCGAGCGCGTGGAAGTGCACCTGGAAGCCGTGCGCGTCCAGTTCGGTGACGAATCCCGGCAGGAGCGCGGGGTCGATGAACGACAGCCCGCGGTTGGTGGTGGCGTGGCCGCACCCGTCCCGGTACGGCTCGGTCATCGCGGCCGTGAAGTTCTCCGCCACCCCGTCCAGCATCAGTTTCACGCTGTCGCAGCGCAGCCGGCCCACGCTGTACCGTTCCCGCTTCGCCAGCAGCCCGGGGATCTGCTCGGCGCCCAGGTCGCGGTCCCACCACAGCGCGCCCACCACGGTCGCGGTCAGCCAGCCCCCGGTCGCCGCGGCCAGATAGGCGTCGGCCACGTCGGGATAGCCGTTGGTGGCGCACACCATGGCGTCCTGCCAGGCGGTGATCCCCAGCGAGTGCAGCAGCGCCTGTGCCCGCCGCAGCCCGGCGATCCGGTCCGCCGTGGTCACCTCCGGCAGCAGGTCGCCGACCAGCTCCATGGCGCCCTCCTGGAGGCCGCCGGCCGGTGAGCCGTCCGGGTTCCGGTCGATCCGCCCGTGGGCCGGATCCGGGCTGTCCGCCGTGATCCCGGCGAGCTCCAGGGCACGGCTGTTCACCCAGGCGCCGTGGTGATCCCGGTTGATCAGATACACCGGCCGGTCCGGAACGACCCGGTCCAGCAGCTCCTTGGCCGGAACCCCGCCGGGGAAGCTCTCCATCGACCAGCCGCCGCCGACGATCCACTCCAGGCCGGGGTGGGCCTGCGCGTACGCCGCGACCCGCCGCAGGTACTCCGCCGGGTCGGTGGTCTCGGTCAGGTCGCACTGGTTCAGCTCGACGCCGCCCATCACGGCGTGCACGTGCGCGTCCTGGAAACCGGGCAGCAGCAGGCGCCCGGCCAGATCCACCACCTCGGTACGCGGACCGCGCAACCCGCCGAGGTCGTCGCCGACCGCGATGATCCGGCCGGCCCGGACCGCCACCGAGGTGGCCGGCCCGGCACCGGCGGAGAACACCGGCCCGCCGGTGAGGAGCAGGTCAGCGTGATCATGGGACATTCGGCGACTCCGATCTGTACGACGGCGGCGACGCCTCATTCAATCGTGGTGCGTTTGATGGCCCGCACGCGGCACAACTATGGTGGTCGGATGGCGTCGACCCTTGTCGATCTAGAGCAGTCGCCGTACCGGAACGAGGGGTTCTGCGCCGTCCTGGAACTGGCCGTCGCGGCCGCCCGCGAGCTGGGCCCCGGCGGCGACCGGGCCCGCCCGCCACGGGACGCCGGCCTCGACGAGCGTGTCCAGCGGGAGGCGATCCTGCGGCTGCGCTCCGGCGCCACCGCCAATCCCGGGCTGCTGCCGCTGCTGGCCGAGGGGCGGTTCGCCGCGTTCGGCGCGGACGTCCCGGCGTCCCTCGGCGAGGTGGGGCGGGCGCTGGCCGTACCGGATGTGTTCTGCCTGGTCGCGACGCCCGGCACGGCACGCACCCGGACCGTCTGCGAGATCGTGCGCTCGGCCGCGGAACGCGGCGAACGGGTGCTGCTCACCGCGCCCACACCGCCGCTGGTCGACGCCGTCATCGCCGCCCTGCCCGACGGCGCCACCGTCATCCGCACCGATCAGACCGGGTCCGGGCCGGGCAGCATCGACGCCGCGTCCGCCGCCGTGCAACAGCGCATCCTGTCCCGTTCGCAAGCCGCCGCCCGTGCCCTCGAACCCTGGCTCGGCGACCCGTCCCCGGCCACCGGCTGGCTGCGCCGGCTCGACACCGCGCTCACCGAGGCGGCCGAGGCTCAGGAACGGGCCGGGCGTGCCGCCGCGCACCGGGAGGCGACCGCGCGGGCCGCACGGGACCGGCTCGGCGCCCCGCTCGCCGCCCTCGAACGCGAGCTCGCGACGGCCGAGCGGGCCGCCGCGGCGACGGCCCGGGAGGTGGAGCTGCTCACCGCCGCGCTGCGCCGCGCCGAGACCTCCCGGCTGCGCCGGTGGCGGACCGGACGGCCGCGGACCATGCTGAGCGACGCGGTCCGGCGTGCGGCCGCTGCCCGGTCGGCCCTTTCCCGGACCCGTTCGGCGTACGAGGAGGGCGCCCGCGATACGAGGACGGCGATCGAGAACGACAGCGTGGTGCGGGCCGCCGCCGAACGCGCCGCGTTCGCCGACCTGGCCGCCCGGCGCGCCCTGGAGTCCGCCGAACGCTCCGCCCACCAGCTCACCCGGATGCTCGACGGCGTGCTGGGCCGGCCCGACTGGACCGCCGACCACGCGGGGCTCACCGGCTTCGCGGACCGCTGCCGGACGCTGGAGCCGACCCTGCGCGGCCGGGCCGGGCTGCTGCGCGAGTGGCGCCAGCGGGCCGCCCGCCCCAGCCGGCAGCTGCACGCCGAACTGCTCCGGTACGCCGATGTGATCGCCACCTCCTGCCTCGGCGCCGGCCGCCCGGAGCACGCCGACCTGGAGTTCGACCTGGTCGTCGTCGAGGACGCGTCCCGGGTGCCGGTGCCGGCCGCGCTCGTGCCGCTGGTCCGGGCCCGGCGGGCCGTGCTGGTCGGCGAGACCGGGCGCCCGCCGTTGCGCGACCTCGAGTCGGTGCGGGCCTGGGTGTCCGCCCGCTGCCCGGCCGGGACGGACGCCGCGGAGCTGACCGCCCTGCTCACCGGCAGCGTGTTCGACCGGGTCGCGGCCCGTGCCCCGGAGCCCAACCGGGCCGGTCTCGATCACCTTCCACCGGTTCCGGAGCGCCCGGGTGACTGAGGCCGCACACCTGCCGATGCGGGAGGTGGTCCGCCGGGCCGGGGCGCTTCCCGGCGTACGGCCCCGGCGTTTCGTTCCGCTGCTGCTGCCGATGTGGGCGGTCGACGTGGTGGCCACCGTCCGGGAGGCGCATCCGTACGACGTCTTCGACCGCTATCTGAGCCGGGCGGTCGCCGAGGCCGGCCTGACCCGCCCCGCCGAGCTGGCCGCCTTCTTCGGGGTGGAGCCGGCGCTGGTGATCCGAACCGCCCGGTTCCTGGAGCGGATCGGTCACCTGCGGCGCGACGGCGACGAGCTGACCCTGACCGAACTCGGACACCAGTCGATCAAAGACGGGCGCCGGTACCTGCTCACGCGGGGCCGCCGGATCACGCTGCGGTTCGACGGGCGCGGTGGCGAGCCGGTGCCGTACGCCCACGCCACCCACGCGGTGTGGCTGAGCGAACCCGTGCTGGAACTGCCCGACGGCACCGTCTTCGCGCCGGTCGGCCCCGCCCGGCCACTGCCGTCGAACGCGGTGGAGCTGCTGCTCGACCGTCCGGACGTCGCCGACTTCACCGGACCGGCGGTGCCCGTCGAGGTGGCCGCTGCCGAGCCCCGGCCGGTGTGGCTGCCGGTCTACGCGGTCGAGTGCGAGGACGGCCCGCTGGTGTTCGGCTGGGCGGTGGACGGCCCGGACCCGTACCTGCTGGATGTTTACCGTCGCCACGCTGGGCAATCAGAAGCGGACTGACAGGAGTGTGGGGACCGACACGGTCCCTCCCGGACCAGGTTGGTCCATAACGGTCTACGGTGGTCCCATGCCTCGCCTCACCAGGCAGCAGATCGACGACGAGATCCTCGAAGCCGCGGCGCACCTCTTCGCCCGGCACGGGCTCAAGGAGACCTCGGTCCAGCGGATCGCGGACACGGTCGGCTACTCCAAGACCGGCCTGCTGCACCGTTTCCCGACCAAGGAGGCGCTCCAGACCGCGGTGATCGATCGCTGCGTCGAGCAGATCCGTGACACCGCCTCCGGTGTGGCGGAGCTGCCTCCCGGCCCCCGACGGGACCGGGCCGTCCTCACCGGGCTGGCCGACCTCGCGATCGCCCAGCCCGGCATGGTCGCCCTGCTGCTCTCCTCCCTGCTCAGCGAGCGGGAGAGCGAGATCGGCGAGGCCCTCGCGGTGATCGGCCGAGCCCTGGCCGACGCCTTCGGCGATGACCTGCACGCCTACAGCGAGCGGGCTCTGCGGGTCACCGGAGCGCTCGGCGCCGTCGCCGTCGCCAGCATCGCCCTCTGCGGCCGGCTCACCGCCGACGCCTCGCCCCGCCTCGCCGAGGTCGGGTTCGACGCGCTCGGTCATTGAAGCCCACAGCCCCACACGGAAAAAGGAACCTCTCATGGCAACGCTTCTGCACCGGCTCGGGCTGGCGTCAGTACGGCACCGGATACTCGTCACGATCGCCTGGCTGGTGGCACTGGCCGCCGTCGGCGTCGGGGCGGCCACGCTCTCCGGTGACACGGCCCACTCGTTCAAGATCCCCGGCCAGGAGTCGACGACCGCCCTCACCCTGATGAAAGAGAGGTTCGGGGAGGCTTCGGCCGGCGCCACCGTCCAGGTGGTCCTGGAAGCCCCGGCCGGCCAGAAGATCACCGACCCGGCGAACGCCGCCAAGGTGGCCGGGATCGTGGCCGACCTCAGCAGACTGCCCGGCGCGGTGAGCGCGTCCAACCCGCTCGACCCGAAGGCACCGACCGTCTCCCGGGACCAAGCGGCCGCCTACAGCGCGGTCCGCTACCAGGTGCAGCCGTCCGAGGTCACCGACGAGCAGCGGGAGGCCGTCACCGCGGCGGTCGAGCGGGCCCGCGCCAGTGGCCTCACCGTCGATGCCCGCGGCGAGGCGCTGAGCAACCCGGCCGACATCGGCGGGGCCTCCGAGATCCTCGGCGTCGTGGTGGCCCTGATCGTGCTGGCCCTCACCTACGGCTCGCTGGTCGCCGCCGGGATGAACCTGCTGACCGCGATCGCCGGCGTCGGCATCGGCGCGGCCGGCATCCTCACCCTCACCGGCTTCACCGAACTGCAGTCCACCACCCCGATCCTCGCCGTCATGCTCGGCCTCGCGGTCGGCATCGACTACGCGCTGTTCATCATCACCCGGTTCCGGCACGAGCTGCGCCGCGGCCTGTCCGTGGACGCCGCCGCCGCGATGGCCGTCGGCACCGCCGGCGCGGCCGTCGTCACCGCCGGCCTCACCGTGGTCATCGCCCTGGTCGGCCTCTCCGTCGTCGGGATCCCCTTCCTCTCCGAGATGGGCATCGCGGCCGCCGTCACCATCGTGATCGCCGTCCTGGTCGCGATCACCCTGGTCCCGGCGATCCTCGGCTTCGTCGGCCGGCGCGCGCTGCCCCGCAAGGTGCGCGACGTCCCGCTCGGCGACGACGGTGGCGTCCCGGACGGGCGCGGCTTCATCCGCGGCTGGGCCCGGCTGGTCACCCAGCAGCGCTGGCTCAGCCTGATCGCCGCGGTCGCCGCCCTCGCGGTCATCGCCATCCCGTTCTTCTCGATGAAGACCACCCTGGCCCAGCGCGCCCCCGAGGGCAGCACCCAGGCCCGCGCCCAGGCGATCATCGACAGCCGCTTCGGCCCCGGCGTCAGCAGCCCGCTGCTCGTCCTGATCGACGGGCCCGCCGCCGTCGAGTACGCGCCCCAGGTGCAGAAACACCTCACCAAGGTGCTGCCGAAGGGCACCCTGGTGCTGCCGCCGCAGCCCAACCAGGACGCCTCGGCCGCCCTCGTCACGATCATTCCGGCCACCGGCCCGGAAGACGACCGGACCGTCGACGTGGTCCACGAGATCCGTGACTCGGTCGACGACACCGAGGGCGCGGACGTCTACGTCACCGGCAACACCGCGGTCAGCATCGACGTGTCGCAGAAACTGAACGACGCCCTCCCGGTCTACCTGGCGCTCGTCGTCGGCCTGGCGTTCGTGCTGCTGGTGCTGGTCTTCCGCTCGCTGCTGGTGCCGGTCGTCGGCGTGCTCGGCTTCCTGCTCACCATCGGCGCCGCGTTCGGCGCGACGGTCGCGGTCTTCCAGTGGGGCTGGGCCGCCGACGCGGTCAACGCCGGCTCCACCGGCCCGATCCTCAGCCTCGCGCCGATCATCATCGTCGGCATCCTGTTCGGCCTGGCCATGGACTACCAGGTCTTCCTGGTGTCCCGGATGCACGAGGCGCACGCCCACGGCGCGGCGCCCCGCGAGGCCATCGTCACCGGGTTCCGGCAGGCGGCCCCGGTCGTCATCGCCGCCGCGACCATCATGTTCGCGGTCTTCGCCGCGTTCGTCCCGGAGGGCAACGACACCATCAAGCCGATCGCGTTCGCCCTGGCCGTGGGTATCGCCTTCGACGCGTTCATCGTCCGGATGGTCGCCGTGCCGGCCGCTCTCGCCCTGCTCGGCCGCTCCGCCTGGTGGCTGCCGTCCTGGCTGCGCTGGCTGCCCGAACTCGACGTGGAGGGTGCCGCCCTGGAACGCCACCCGCCGGTCGTCGACCCGGTCCCGTCGCACTCCGAGCCCTACGCGACCTCCGTCTGACCCCGTCACCACGAAGGGCCGCCGCCTCCGGGCAGCGGCCCTTCGCCGCTTCGCGGAGATGCCGGTGCCCGCTCCGGCGCGCTCCCGCTCCAGCCGGTCGCCGGTCCGAGTCGATCCGATCTCCGGTACGGGTGGCCTCGCCCCGCCCGATCGGGGCCGTTCCGTCCGTGCGGCGCGGCCTTGCTGCCGGGTCCGGCCGGTGCCGCGCCCGCCGGGCCGAGCTCGATGGCCGGGCAACGGCTGGTCGTGGGGGCCGCCTCAAAACGCTCGAAAGGGGGCCGGCGGCCGGCCGGGAATCGATCTCCGCCCGGTGGGCGCGGCACGGGCGGGGGTGGGCAGCGGCTCGCGGGTCTTCCACGGCGGGTTCGGGCAGCCCGTACCGGAAAGGCAGAAGCCCGGCCCGGCAGAAGCCGGACCGGGCCGCTGGGGTGAGACCGTCAGGGGGTCCACTTGATGTACGGGTTGACCTTGCCGCCCCAGTCGAACACGGCCATGTTGTCCCAGCCGTCGCCGGTGCCGTTGATGTTCGCCGGGTCCCAGCCGTTGCCCTTGATGGCGTACCAGGTGGGTTCCCAGTAGAAGACTCCGACGGCGCCCGCGTTGCGGGCCGTGTTCTGGACCCAGGTGAACTGCTGGGCCTGGCCCGCCGAGGTGGCCGGGATGCCGTCGCAGAGCACGGTGCCGGGGATGGAGTTCTTCTCGCTGTCGGCGTCCGCCGCGGTGAACTGGTAGGCCGTCTCCACGACGACCACCGGCTTGCCGTAGCGGGTGCGCATGTCCACGATCACGTTGTAGAGGTTGGCCAGCGTGCCGTGCCACATGCAGTAGTAGGACAGCGCGGTGACGTCCCAGGTCACGCCGGCCGCTTTGATGCCGTCGTAGAACCAGCGGGCGTTCGTCATGCTGTCGGAGTTGGCGGTGTGGATGATGACCTGCGTGCCGCTGTTGCAGGCCTTGGTCGCGTTGTAACCCTGCTTGAGCAGCGACGCCAGCGGGGCGAAGTCGCTGTTGACGACCTGGCCGCGCGGCCACAGCATGCCGACGTTGATCTCGTTGCCGATCTGCACGCTGTCCGGGGTGAGCCCGGCCGCTTTCAGGCTGGTGCACACGTCGTAGGTGTAGTTGTAGACGGCCGTCCGCAACTGGGTGAGCGAGTAGGACGCCCAGGCCGCCGGCGGGTACTGCTTGCCGGGGTCGGCCCAGGTGTCCGAGTAGTGGAAGTCGACCATCAGCTTCAGGCCCTTGGCCTTGATGGCCGCGGCCTGCTGGAGCACCTTGGCCTTGTTGTTGTAACCGCTGGCCGGGTTGTTCCAGACGCGCAGCCGGGCGTAGTTGACGCCGGCCGTCTTGAGGATGTCGTAGGGGTTGGCCTGGACACCCGAGGCGTTGTAGTACTTGCCGCCGAGGTCGAGCGTGCGCTGCAGCGACGACACGTCGGCGCCGAGCATGGTGAGGGAGGCGGCCTGTGCGGGGGCGGGTGACACCACCAGCGCGACCGCGAGGACCGCGGCCGAGAAGGCGGCTCGGAGGGACGGTTTCATGTGCGCTCCTTCAGTGACGAGGAACGGTTTCCGGCGCCGGGGACGGACGCCGGCTTGCGTCGCGGCCCGGCTCTCACCGGGCCACGATCAAGATCAACGAAGCCAGCGGACGTACGGGTTGACGCGCCCGCCGTCGTCGAAGATCGCCATGTTCTCCCAGGCGTTGCCGGAGTTCTCGATGTCCTCGGTGTCCCACCCGTTGCCGTCGACGGCGGTCCAGGTGGGTTCCCAGTAGAAGACGCCGATCGCGCCGGCCGCCCGGGCGGTGGTCTGCACCGCGGCGAACTGCTGTGCCTGACCCTGCGGGGTGGCGGGGATGCCGTCGCACGGTGCGCTGGAGAGCATGATGTTCTCCAGGTGGTCGTAGTTCTCGGTGGTGTACGGGTACGCCGTCTCCGCGATCACCACGGGTTTGCCGTACCGGTCGGTGACGTCGCCGATGACCGTGCTCAGGTTGTCCAGCGTCCCGTGCCACATGCAGTAGTAGGACAGTGCCGTGACGTCCCACTTGGCGCCGGCCGCCGTGATGCCGTCGTAGAACCAGTGCGCCGCGCCGATGTTGCCGGCCAGCGCGGTGTGCACCATGACCTCGGTGCGTTTGCTGCACGCCTTGGTGGCGTCGTACCCGGCGTTGAGCAGTTTGGACAGCGGACCGAAGTCACTGTTGGTGACGTAGCCGGTGGGCCACAACATGCCGACGTTGATCTCGTTGCCGATCTGCACGCTGTCCGGGGTGGTGCCCTGCCGTTTCAGGCTGGTGCAGACGTCGTACGTGTAGTCGTAGACGTCCTTCTGCAGCTGCTCCAGCGAGTGCCCCTCCCACGCGGCGGGGGTGTACTGCTTGCCCGGGTCGGCCCAGGTGTCCGAGTAGTGGAAGTCGACGAGCAACTTCATGCCGCGGGCCTTGGCCGCCCGGGCCTGCTCGAGAACCTTGGCCTTGTTGGAGTAGCCGCTGGCCGGGTCGTTCCAGATGCGCAGCCGGACGTAGTTGGCCCCGGCCTGCTTGAGGATGTCGTACGGGTTGTCGCGGCGCCCGCGCGCGTCGTAGAACCGCTGGCCGAGTTCCAGCGACCGCTGGAGTGTCGACACGTCGGCGCCGCGCATGCGCCACCCGTCGCTGTCGTGGGCGACGGCGGGTGAGGGGATGAGGGCCACCGCGAGGAAGGCGGCGACCGCGAGGGACGGTTTCATTGACACTCCTTTGTGGTCTTCCATGACAAAAGGGGTCGTTTTTGTGCAAGGCCGGCCTCGATCAAGGGGGTTCATCGAGGCCGGCCGGTCTCAGGCGGGGGAGCTGCCCCGTACGACCAGGCTGGTGGGAACGGTGATGGAGAGCGGGGTACGCCCGGCGATCACGTCGGTGAGCAGCCGGACCATCTCTTCACTGATCCGTTCCAGCGGGTGCCGGACGGTGGTGAGCGGCGGCTCGGTGGTGGCCGCCAGCCCGGAGTCGTCGAAGCCGACCACCCGGATGTCGCCGGGCACGTCGCGCCCGGCCTCGCGCAGCACCGGCAGGGCGGCCGCGGCCATCGCGTCCGAGGCGGCGAACACCGCGTCCACGTCGGGCGCCCGGTCCAGCAGCGTGCGCATCCCGGCCGCGCCGCTCTCCCGGCTCCAGTCGCCGTGCACGATGTACGCCGGATCGACGCTGATACCGGCCGCGACCAGCGCGTCGGTGTAACCGCGCAGCCGGAACACGCCGCCGAAGGTGTCCTGCGGCCCGGTGATCGTGGCGATCCGCCGGCAGCCGTGGGCGAGCAGGTGCTCCACGGCCGACCGGCCGCCGCCCCAGTCGTCCGCCGACACCGAGCTGATCCGGTCCTCGAAGCCGAGCACCTGTCCACAGGCGACGATCGGCACCTCGGCCTCGACCAGTTGCCGCAGCAGCGGGTCGCCGGAGTGCGGCGACACCAGCAGCACCCCGTCGACGTGGCCGCCGGAGAGGTACGCGATGGCGCGGCTGCGCTCCACCGGCGTCGACGCGATCATCAGGATCAGGGTCAGCTCCCGGTCGGAGAGGGCCTGGGCCACCCCGCGCAGCAGCACGGAGAAGTTCGGGTCCTCGAAGAGCAGGTGCTGCGGCTCGGTGAGCAGGAACGCGATCGAGCCGGACTTCCCGGTGGCCAGCGACCGGGCGTGCGGGTTGGCGGTGTAACCGGTGCGGGAGATGGCGTCACGCACGGCCCGGACTGCCTCGGGACTGACCCAGTCACGGCCGTTGAGCACCCTGGAGACCGTCGCGTAGGACACCCCGGCCTCAGCCGCGACGTCGCGGATGGTGGGGCGTTTGCGTGACACCTTCGGGATCATAGCTAGGCCTTCACGCCGCCGGCGGCCAGGTCGACCTGCCAGTAGCGCTGCAACGTGAGGAACAGGGCGATCAGCGGGATGATCGAGACGAATGCCCCGGTCACCACGGCCGTGTACATGGCCGGCTGGTTGGCGCCCTGGTTGAGCAGCCCGTTCAGGCCGACCGTGATCGGGTACAGCTTGTCGTCGCCGAGCATGATGTACGGCAGCATGAAGTTGTTCCAGATCGCCACGAACTGGAAGAGGAAGACGGTCACCAGGCCGGTCCGCATCATCGGCAGCACCACCGTGCCGAAGGTGCGCCAGTCCCCGGCCCCGTCGATGCGCGACGCCTCCAGGATCTCGGTGGGCACCGACGCGGCCGCGAAGATCCGGGCCAGATAGATGCCGTACGGGCTGATGAAGCTGGGCAGCAGCACCGCCCAGTAGGTGTTGGTCATCCCCACCTTGGCCAGCAGCAGGTACTGCGGGATGGCCAGGATGACGCCGGGCACCAGGACGCCGGCCAGGATCACGTTGAACACGAAGCTCTTGCCGCGGAACTCGAACTTCGCCAGGGCGTACCCGGCCATCGCCGAGATCAGCGTGGACGCGGCCGCGCCGACGCCGGCGTACAGGGCGGTGTTGGCCATCCACCGCCAGTAGAGGCCGTCGCGGTAGCCGCTCAGGTCGGCGAGGTTGTCGAACAGGTGGGTGCTCGGCGCCAGCGTGAACGTGGAGAACAGCTCGCTGGAGCTCTTCGACGAGGCGATGAGCACCCAGAGCACCGGGAGCAGGCAGTAGGCCGCGCCGAGCAGGAGGAGCCCGGTGGCGATCGGGCTGCGCCTGCGCGCCGCTGTCATGACGGACATGTCAGTCCTCCTGGTTGAAGGCCCGGCGCCCGACGAGCTTGAGGAAGCCGAAGGACACGATGAACGTGGCGAGCGCGATGATCACCGAGGTGGCGGCGGCCGCGTAGATGTCGTTGCGGGTGAACGCGTCCCGGTAGACCTTCATGAGCGGCGTCCACGTCGTGGAGATCGTGTTGGCCAGCGGCCGCAGCGTCATCGGCTCGGCGAAGACCTGCAGGGTGGCGATGAGCGAGAAGACGAAGGTCATGATCAGTGACGGCAGCACGATCGGGATCTTGATGCGCCAGGCGATCGCGACCTCGGAGGCGCCGTCGATGCGGGCCGACTCGTACAGGCTGGTCGGCACGGCCTTCAGCGCGGTGTAGATGACGATCATGTTGAAGCCGGTGCCGCCCCAGATCGCGATGTTGGCGACCGCCCAGATGGTCAGGCTGCTGGAGAGCAGGTTCGGCGCGGTGACGCCGAGCGCCTCGAACGCGTCGGTGATCGGGCTGACCCGGGGCAGGTAGAGGAAGCCCCACAGCAGCGAGGCGACCACGGCCGGCACCGCGTACGGCAGGAAGATCGAGATCCGGGCGAACCTGCCGATCGACTCGCGCGTCCGGTTCGCGTCCAGCAGCAGCGCGAACAGCAGGGCCAGGCCGAGCATGATCGGGACGACGATCAGGCCGTACATCCCGATCCGGCCGACGCTGGGCAGGAAGTCGGGATCGGTCAGCGACCGGGAGTAGTTGTCCAGCCCGGCCCAGATCTCGGTCCGGGCCTTCGAGCCCAGCCCGAGGCCGCTCACCTTGACCTTGCGCAGGCTCAGGTAGGCGGCGTAGACGATCGGCGCGGCCAGGAACGCGGCGAAGAGGATCAGCGCCGGTGCGAGGAAGCCCCAGGGGGTGGCGGTCCCGCGTTTGGCGGGCCGGCGGCGGGCGGCCACGGTCGCGGGGGCCGCGGTCGCGCTCGGTGCGGTGGTGGTCAGCGACATCGCCGAATCTTCCTTTCGGAGCGCTCCGGGCGGGCACGATCGGCCGCGCCCGCCCGGAGACGATCTCAACCGGCGACGTTGAACCCGGAGTTCTTCAGGTCGTCGACGGTGGTCTTCTGCATGGTGGTCAGCGACTCGGTGAAGGCGGCGGCCTTCTTCGACTCGGCGGCCTTGCCGAAGGCGTCGTTGAACGCGCTGTAGGCGACGTTCACGTTCGGGCCGTAGGTGAACGGTGCGAGCTGCTTCGACGCCTCACCGGCGATGGTGTAGTAGTCGGCCTGGTCGGCGAAGAACGCCGGCGGGCTGGTCAGCACACTGGTGGCGTCGTTCGCGGCCGGGTAGACGTTGGCCTCGGTGGCGAGCAGCTTCACGGCCTCGGGGTCGCTGTTGAGCCAGGCGACGAACTGAGCGGCCTGCTTCTTGTGCTTGGACTGGGTGGTCACGCTGGTGGCCGAGCCGCCCCACGCGCCGGTCGCCGGGGCCGCGGCGTCCCACTGCGGCATCGCGGCGGCCTTCCACTTGCCCTTGGTGTCCTTGGCGGAGCCCTCCAGGACGCCCGGCGCCCACACGGCGCTGACCCAGCCGACCTGGGTGCCGTCGTTGAGGGCGGCGTTCCACTCCGGGGTGTACATCGGCTTGTTGTCGATGACGCCCTTCTCCACCAGGCCACCCCAGTAGGCGGCGACCTTCTGGGTGGCGGGCTCGTCGATCTTCACCGACCAGGCGTCGCCCTGCACGCCCCACCACGAGGCGCCGGCCTGCTGGGCGAGGCCGGTGAACAGGCCCGCGTCGGTGGCCGAGAAGGTGCCGAGGTACTGCTTCGGGTTCGCCTTGTGGATCTTCTCGGCGGCGGCGGCGTACTCGTCCCAGGTCTTGGGCGCCTGCAGGCCGTTCTTCTCGAAGACGTCGGCGCGGTAGAAGAACATCAGCGGGCCGGAGTCCTGCGGGACGCCGTAGACCGCTTCCGAGCCCAGCGTCACGCCGTTCCAGGTGCCGGCCGGGAACTTGTCCTTGAGCGATCCGGCGTCACCGGCGATGTCGGCGAGCGCGTCGGCGGAGACCAGCGTGGGGATCTTCTGGTACTCGGCCTGCATGACGTCCGGTGCGCCGGAGCCCGCCTTGATCGCGGTGAGCAGCTTGGTGACGGCCGGGTCGCCGCCGTCCTGCTTGTTGACCGTGACCTGGATGTTCGGGTTCTTGGCGTTCCAGGCGGCGACGACCTTGTCCATGTTCGGCGCCCAGGTCCAGTAGGTCAGCGCGACCTTCTCGTTGGGGTCCGTGGTGCTCTCGGACGAGGAGTCGGAGCTGGAGCAGGCGGTGCCGGTAAACAGTGCCGCGGCGGTCAGGGCCGCCATGAGCGGGGCGAATTTCGTTTTCATCGATCCTCCTTGATCGGCTTGGCCGGGAACGGAAAGCCGGGGACGGTGCCTCACCGGAAGCGTGTCGCTCGGTGCGGCCCCTGTGACCGGTTACAGTGCTGGTGTTACGGCGATGTGTCAAGCCCTTGCGTCCTACCCGTTACTCCTGTGTATCGTTCGGGCTCGCCGGCCTGTGACCGGTTACAGTCAAACCCGCAAGGAGCTGATCCCATGTCGTGGCTCGAGCCGCTCTCCGTTCGCCACCAACCCTGGGCGACGCCGCTGCGCCGGCCGCGGATGAGCAACTCCGAAGACGTACGGGACGGCGTCTCGCTCACCAACCGCTACCTGATCCGCGACGGTGTTCCGGTCATCCCGGTCTCCGGCGAGCTGCACTACAGCCGGGTCCCGCGTGGGCGCTGGGCCGAGCGGCTGCGCCAGATGAAGGCCGGCGGTGTGACCGTGGTGGCCAGCTACGTCTTCTGGCTGCACCACGCGCCCACCCCGGACGAGACCCGCTTCGACGGCAACCTCGACGTCGGCGCGTTCGTCGACCTCGCCGTCGAGACCGGCCTCGACGTGGTGCTCAGGATCGGCCCGTGGTGCCACGGCGAGGCGCGCAACGGCGGCTTCCCCGACTGGGTGCAGCACGCCCCGGTCCGGCACCGCACCGACGACCCGGCGTACCTCGCGCTGGTCACCCCGTGGTTCGCGTCCATCGCGGCGGCCGTCGGCCCCCGATTCGACAAGATCATCGGCATTCAGCTGGAGAACGAGCTCTACGACCAGCCGCAACACCTCGTCACGCTCAAACGCCTGGCCCGGGCGTCCGGCATGTCCGCGCCGCTGTGGACCGCCACCGCCTGGGGCGGCGCCGACCTGCCCGCCTCCGAGGTGCTGCCGCTCTACGGCGGCTACGGCGACGGCTTCTGGGTCGACGCCGACGCCCCGTGGGACCCGACCTTCCGCGACCACTACTTCTTCTCGCACGTCTGGGACGACCCGGGCATCGGCGCGGACGTACGCCGGGCCCAGGCGATCGCCGCCGCCTCCGGGGGACCGCGCACCCCGTCCGACGAGTTCCCGCCCGCCACCTGCGAACTCGGCGGCGGCATGGCCACCGCGTACCACCGGCGGCCACGGCCCGAGGCCCTCGACGTCGCCACCATCGCCCACTGCAAGATCGGCAACGGCTCGGCCTGGCAGGGCTACTACATGTACGCCGGCGGCACCAACCCCGGCCCGGACACACACGAGTCGCACGCCACCGGCTACCCCAACGACATCACCCCTCTCGGCTACGACTTCCACGCGCCGATCGGCGAGGCCGGCACCCTCGCCCCCAGCCACGCCGAACTACGCCGTCAGCACGCCTTCCTGTCCGCTTTCGGCCACCTGCTCGCGGAGATGCCGTCCAGTCTTCCGGACGTACGGCCCGCCGACGTCGAGGACTCCGAAACCCTGCGGTGGGCACTGCGCAGCGACGGGGAGAGCGGCTTCCTCTTCGTCTCCCGGCACCAGCCGCACTTCCCGCTGCCGGCCTACCAGGGCGCACGTTTCCAGGTCACCCTCGCTCCCGACCGGGTGATCGAGTTCCCGGAACGGCCGATCGACATCCCGCCCGGCACCCTGGCCCGCTGGCCGCTCCACCTGACCGCGGGCGGCACGACGATCACCTGGGCCACCGCCACGGCGCTCACCCTGCTGACCGGCGACGTGCCCACGCTCGTGCTGGTGGCCGCCCCCGGCATCGACCCCCAGATCGCCGTGGCCGATTCCGTTCACGACATCACGCCCGGCTTCGAACCGGTTCGCCTCGAGGGCCTCGACGTGCTCGTCCTGCCCGCCGAGGCGGCCGCGACGATCTGGGTCCGCGAGGACGGCGGACGCCGCCTGCTGCTCAGCGACGACGAGCTGCAGTGGGACGCCTCCGGCACGGTGACGGTCAAGGCCGTCAAGACCGCGGACGTACGGGCGTACGACCCGTCGCTTCGTGCCTTCCGCTCGATCGGCGTGCCCCGCAACACCGCCCCGGTGACCGAGAACGTCACCGTCGAGGAGCTCCGCCCGGCCGCCCCCACGGTCCCGGTCAGCTACGGCAAGCACGAGGGCCGCCCGTCCGCCCCCGCCCCCGACGTCTTCGACGAGCTGGCCGCCGTCTACCGCCTCCGCCTGCCCGGCTGGGCCGCCGACGGGTCCCGCGACCCGCTGCTGCGGATCATCTGGGCCGGCGACGTGGCCGAGCTGCGGATCGACGGCCGGACCGTCACCGACCGCTACTGGGACGGCTCCGGCTGGACGGTCAACCTCACCGACATCGGCTACCGGGCCGGCGCCCAGCTCACCCTGCACCTGCTGCCGCTGGCCGCCGGCTCCCCGGTCTCGGTCCCGAAGGAGGCCCGCACCCGCCTGGCCGCCATCGAGACCCAGTTGCTGGCCATCGACACGGTCGAGGTGACCGCCCGCGCCACCTCGACCGTCACCCCCTGACCCGAACGGGGGGAGGGAGCGCGGCCCGGGCAGGGCCGCGCTCCCCCGGGCCGAGGGGCCCCGCGAATCCGAGACCTTCCGGTAGGAACCGGCCCCGGTCGCCGATCGTTACTGGAAGGGATGTCACATAGTACTGTCCGTTCCATGGGCGATGATCGATCTCTGGCGGACCCGCCCGCCGTGCACTACGACGAGGAGGAACGGCCGGCCCGGCAGTTGACCGGCCGGACCGGGCTCCTCGTCTCGGTCGTCGCGTTCGCGGTCGCGCTGTTCGTCCTCTGGCAGGTGTTCCGGCCGCTCGCCCAGGGCAGCCAGTACTACCTGATCATCTTCCTGGCCGGGACCCTGCCGCTCGTCTTCCTCGCGTACCGATCGGGGTTCGGTGGAGGGCGGGAGACGCCCGGGGTGACCGACTGGATCCTGGCCGGCGGCTCGCTGGTGGTCTGCCTCTATCCCATCGTGGGCGGCTACGACGACTTCCTGAACCGGCAGGGCCTGCTCGAACCGGTCGACATCGTGTTCGGCGCGGTGCTGCTGGCCCTGGTGATCGAGGCGTGCCGGCGTACCACCGGGTGGGCTCTGCCGATCGTCTGCCTGCTCTTCCTGGCGTACGGCTACTACGGCGGCCTGCTGCCGCAGACCTGGCCGATCGCGCACTCCGGGCTCGACTTCGCACAGATCGTCGACGCCCTCTACAACTCGGGCAGCGGCTTCTACGGCACCCCGCTGGACGTGGCGGCCACCTACATCGTGCTGTTCACCATCTACGGCGCGGTGCTCGACCTGTCCGGGGCGAGCCGCTTCTTCGTCGACCTGTCCGTCGCGGCCTTCCGGAGATCACGCTCCGCGGCCGGGCGCACCGCGGTCGCCGCCGGCTTCCTGCTCGGCACGGTCTCCGGATCCGGTACGGCCACCGCGGTCAGCGTCGGCGCCGTCACCTGGCCGATGCTGCGCCGCGCCGGCTACCCGCCCGAGCAGGCCGGCGGCATGCTGGCCGCGGCCGGGGTCGGTGCCATCCTGTCGCCACCCACCCTGGGCGCCGCCGCGTTCATCGTCGCCGAATACCTGAACGTCTCCTACCTGACCGTCCTGGGCTGGGCGATGATCCCGACCGTCCTCTACTACCTGGGCATCCTGCTCGCCGTGGAGATCGATGTCCGCCGGCACGGGGTCCGCGCCGTCGAGGCCCCCGCCACCGGCGCCTGGCGCCTGCTCGGCCGCTTCGGCTACCACTTCTCCTCCCTCATCGTCATCGTCGCGCTGCTGGCCCTCGGGGTGAGCGCGACCCGCTCGGTGGTCTACGCGACGATCCTGGCCGGGGCGCTGTCCTTCCTGGACCGGCGGCACTGGATGACCCCGCGGCGGATCTTCACGGCGCTCTCCGCGGGCGTGCGCGGCGTCCTGCCGGTGGTCGCGGTCTGCGCCGCGGCCGGGGTGATCACCGCGACCACCACGAAGACCGGCCTCGGCGCGCAACTGGCGTCTCTGCTGGTCAACGGCGCGCGGGCGATCACCGACGAGCCGGCTGTGGTGCTGGCGCTGACCGTGGTGCTGGCCGCGTTCGCGCTGGCGCTGCTCGGCCTGGCGGTGCCGGTGACGGCCAGCTTCATCATCGGCTGGGTGATCATCGGGCCGGCGCTGCTGACGCTCGGCGTCCCGGCGCCCGCCGCCGCCATGTTCGTCTTCTACTACTCGGTGCTCTCCGAGGTCACCCCGCCGACCGCGCTGGCCGCGGTCGGCGCGAGCGCGATCACCGGCGGCCGCGCCATCCCCACCATGTGGCAGGCGCTGAAGTACGCGTTGCCGGCCTTCCTCGTGCCGATCGCCTTCGTGCTGACCGACGAGGGCGAGTTCCTGCTGGCCCGCGGCCCGCTGCTGGGCATCCTCTGGACCACCGTGGTGGCCGCCCTGGCCGTGTTCGGGCTGGCCGTCGCCACCGGCGCGTGGATGCCGGGCGTCGGTGCGACCGGGCCGGCGACCCGGGTGCCGGCCGCGGTCGCCGGGCTGCTGCTGCTCTACCTCGATCCGGTGGCGATCGCCACCGGCGTGACGGCGCTCCTGGCCGCCGTGCTGGTCAGCATGCTCGAGAAACGCCGGGCCACGGCCGCACCCCTTCCCGAGGGCCCCGCGCCCCGGGCACGGACCCCCCAGTAAGTCGCCCTTGCCGAACCACTCTCCCCGGAGGAAAGCATGAGACGAATACTGAGCTTGGCGCTGGCCGGCACGCTCGCGGCCGCCACCGCGGCGTGCGGCGGCCGGCAGGACTCGGCGAACACCGACACCGGCGGCGCGGTCACCTGCGAGGTGTCCGCGGACGCCCGGATCGGTATCGCGACGGGTAACGCCACGGGCGTCTACTTCACCCTCGGCAACGCGTACGCCGAGCAGATCAACGCCGTGGGCGGGAGAGTCCAGGCGACCGCCGCCGAGACCGGCGCGTCGGTGCAGAACATCCAGCAGTTGGTCGCCGGGACCTACGATGTCGCCTTCTCGCTGGCCGACACGGCCGCCGACGCGGTGAACGGCACCGGAAGCTTCACCGAGAAGCAGAAGGTGGCCGCCCTGTCACGCATCCACAACAACTACACGCAGGTCATCGTCCGCAAGGCGGCCGGGATCTCCGACGTCGCCGGGATGAAGGGCAAGCGGGTCTCGACCGGCTCCCCGAAGTCCGGCACCGAGGTGATCGCCAACCGGCTGCTGACCGCGGCCGGGCTCGAACCGGACACCGACGTCCAGGCGCAGAAGCTGGACCTGACCAAGACCGTCGACGGGATGAAGGACGGCAGCATCGACGCCCTGTTCTGGTCCGGCGGCCTGCCCACCCCGGGCATCACCGACCTGCTCACCACGAGCGGGGACCAGGTCGAGTTCCTCGACATCACGCCGCTGCTGCCCGAGATGCGGAAGATCAACGAGGTCTACCAGGAGGGCGTCATCCCGGCGGCCACCTACCGGACGGCGGCGGACGTGAAGACCATCGTCGTGCCCAACGTCCTGCTGGTCCGGGAGGACCTGGACCCGGACGTCGCCTGCGTGCTCACCAAGACCCTCTTCGACCGCAAGGCCCAGCTGGAACAGACCAGCGCCGCCGCCAAGGAGATCGAACTGGAGACGGCCCGCGAGACCGCCCCGGTGACCGTCCACCGCGGCGCCACCAAGGCGCTCGACGACCTGGGCGCCCCGCGGTAAGGATGAGGGGAGGCCGATCCGGCGGCCTCCCCGATTCCCGTGCAACCTTCCCCGGTGCTCGCCTCGTGTTTAGCGGGACCGACGGGATGGAGACCTCTTAACGCCATCCCCACGGATGAATCCGGGGGATTTCCCAGCTCAGACCGCACCCGACCCACCGACCCCGAGGGGAGGCGAGCCGCATGTCTCACG